>JBAVLE010000326.1:0-15172 GCA_049688735.1 Candidatus Angelobacter sp.
CGCGCAGCTTCCAGTACCAGTAATCAGGATAATGGCCCAGCGATTTGTAGACCCCATAAAACGGAGTGCGGGCCAGCAGTTTGCGGAAAGATTTCATGGTTTAAGTTAAGAGAACTGAATTGCGCAATAAATCGAAATCTCAGGGTAGGGTTGGATAAATCTAATGTCAAATACGAAACGCCATTTGCCGTTCGTGCAGGTCGATGTTTTTACCTCAGTTCCTTTAGAAGGAAACCAGCTTGCCGTTTTCGCTGACGGCAGTTCCCTTTCCGATGCAGAGATGCAAGCCATTGCCAAAGAAACAAATCTCTCTGAAACCACGTTCATCCTCCCTCGCGATGCCGCCACGGAACGCGAACGCGGCGTGCGCGTGAGGATTTTCACCACAACTGAAGAGCTCCCCTTCGCCGGTCATCCGACGCTCGGAACGGCCATGGTTTTAAGAAATGACGTCCAGCACGGCAATGGCAGCGCGGAAGAAATTGCTCTCGACCTCAATGTTGGCCGCATTCCTGTGCGCTTCTCTACCCGTGATGGCCGGCCTTTTGGAATGATGACGCAGCGCGACCCTGAATTTAAAAACAAGCATTCACGCGAAGATGTCGCCCACGCCGCAGGGCTCGCTATCCATGATATTGCCGACGACGTGCCAATTCAAACCGTCAGCACGGGCAATGCGTTCGCCATTGTGCCGGTGAAATCTCTCACGGTCCTGCAGAAGCTCTCGCCCACGTGGGCAAATATGAAAGCTTATCTCGATAAGTCTGACGCAAAGTTCTTTTACTTTGTCTCGCGTGAAACCCTGAACCCTGAGGCCCAGTTGCAATCGCGCATGATCTTCTATAACGGTGAGGATCCGGCCACGGGCTCGGCGGCAGGCCCATGTGCCGCGTGGGCGGTGCAATATGGCGTGGTTCCCGCTGATCAACAGGTGCTGATGGAGCAGGGCGTAGAAATGAAACGCCGCAGCAGGATATTTTTCAGCGCAGGTCGCAACGGCGGGAAAATCGTCAATGTGCGGGTCGGGGGACACGTGGCAGAAGTGGCGCGCGGAGAATTTATTTTATAGACGAAATTTATTTTGTATAGATAATGGCCGCAGCAAGCGGCCTGTTTTCCATGCTTTCCGGTTACGATTCCGGCCCCGAGGAAGTTCTCCACAGAGTTTTCCACTTGTTGGCGTTTCGGTTACTTGCTTCCCCAGTTCGATTGTCTTAAAGTTCCTGAACCAAAGTTACAAACACTAGCCGTAAAACTTCCGTTAACGCCATTGCGCCGGCCAGCCGCGGAAAAAATTCCAGGGGGAAAGACAAAGATGCGACCGAAAAGAACGATTCTGTGCGTGGACGACAATGAGCAGGCGCTTTCCATTCGAAAAGTAATGCTGGAAACGCGCGGCTACCGCGTACTCGCGTGCAGCAATGGCCAGCAGGCCCTGGACGCATTCAAGCAGGGGGGCGTTGACCTGGTCCTAAGTGACCTGCAAATGCCAGGCCTGGACGGCGCAGAGCTCGTCGACAAGATCAAAGATCTTTCCGCCTGCACTCCGGCGATTCTTTTTTCCGGTAAGACGCGCTTTTATGAGAAAGACACCCGCGCTGATTTGTTCTTGCCGAAAGGCATGTATGCCCCGATTGAGTTGCTGGAACGCATCCGGATGATGCTGGTGAAGAAGCGCGGACCAAAGCGCGGACCCACGCCTGATCCTGTAAGGATTCAGGCAGCAAGTTAGCGAAAGCGACAATCTCATTTCAAACTAAGCAGCGGGGCCCCGCACACGCCGAACTGCTTGTCCGGGAGCGGCAGACACAAATTAGAATGATCGACTCGCTAGCGGTTTAGAGCGCAGCGACAGATAAAAACTTATTTGGAATTAAGCGGCGAGGCCCGAGCGCGCCGAGCCGCTCGCACCGGGAGCGCAAGAAATCAACCATCTGATTGATTCATAGCGGTTTGGAGCGTAGCGACAAAATTATTGTCGCGCTTTGCCGCAGTTTGTCCCAGTTCTCGTAGGCCCAGCTCTGGTAATATCGATTGAGTGGCCGCGATCATTCAAGCTGAAAATCTAAGCAAAGTTTACCGCATCGGCAAAGTTGATGTGCCCGCGCTCCGGGGCGTTAGCTTCAGCGTGGATAAGGGCGAATTCGTCAGCATAGTCGGCCCTTCCGGCAGCGGCAAGTCAACGCTCTTTTATATTCTTGGTGGCCTCACACGCCCAACCTCAGGCCACGTAATCATTGATGGCGCGGATTTTTCCCAGCTTTCTGACGCGCAACGCACGGAAATGCGCAAGCAGAAGATCGGCTTCGTCTTCCAAAAATTCAATCTGCTCCCCACGCTAACCGCCAAAGGGAACATTGAGATCGCCCGCGAGATTGCCGGCAAGAACGGCCTGGACAAAAAACTTTTTGACCAGGTCACGCAGATGTTGGGTATTGCCGGACGGCTCGACCATCGGCCCTCAGAGCTTTCCGGCGGAGAACAACAGCGGGTCGCTCTGGCGCGCGCCGTGGTAAACGGGCCAGCACTCATCCTGGCCGACGAACCTACCGGCAACCTGGATTCGCAGAACTCTGACATCGTATTGAAGATGCTGCGCGATGCTAACAAGCAATTTGGCCAGACGGTGCTGATGATCACACACAACCCAGAGGCTGCCGAAATCGGCGACCGCATCATTCATATGCGCGATGGTTTAATTGTGACCCCCGAAAATGATCCGCAGTGGACAGGAAGGCATTGATTTTGTCGCTGCGCTCCAATCCGGTCTAGTTCTGTCTCCCCTTTAAATATGGAAAAACACAAGCGGCGAGGCCGACTTGCGTGCCGAGCCGCCCGCTTCAAGCGCAGAGTAATTTTGTGGTGCATCCATGCGCCGAAGCAGTGTGGAGCGCAGCGACAGATGAATTGACCCTGATTTTTCATCACGTTATAATGTCTTCATCCTCTGAGCGGGAGTAACTCAGTGGTAGAGTGCGACCTTGCCAAGGTCGAAGTCGCGGGTTCAACTCCCGTCTCCCGCTCCATGATTTCCTCGCAGTTGCCCCACGCACTGGAGAGTTGTTATGCTCTCAGGGCCAATACGAACGAGGCACTCACGTTCAGGGCGCGGTACCCAAGTGGTAAGGGAGAGGTCTGCAAAACCTTTATGCGTCGGTTCGATTCCGACCCGCGCCTCCATCAGTCGAATCAATTACGGCAGTAGGCGAAAAGACTGACTGGCAATCGGCTGCAAGCCAGCACTTCCCATCTGCACTTACATCACAAAATTGTTTCCGGTGCTACGTTTCCAGTTCCACCAGAAACACGGGCCTTGATTCGTCCTGCCTTCTGATTTCAGGTGTAAACGCTATAAGCTTGCGCCGCTGGAACTGGAACTAGCCTTGCCATTGAGCTTGGCATCGACTGCCTGGGCCTTTTGCAGATGTTGCTGCAATGTTGGAAGCATGGTTCCTGCCCACTGCTTCAGGTCGGAATCTTTCAGATTCTGCGAGGCATCCTGAAATTCCTGGACATCCTTCTGATGGTCCTCGACCATGCCACTCATATAATCTTTTTCAAATTGCTTGCCCTGTTCGCCGCTGAGTTTCTGCTGAAGGTCCTGCGCGTCGCTTGGTAGCCCATCCGGCAATGTAATGTTTTTCGATTGCGCTAACTTCTCAAGTTGATTCAGCGCATTAGTATGATCTTTGACCATCATCTGCGCAAATTGTTTTACAGCGGGATCTTTTGCCTTGCCTGCAACCATTTTGCCCAATTCCACCTCGGCACGATTGCCCTTGGCTGCGTCTTCAATGAATTTTTGGTCCGCATTCGCGCTGGTATTTGAATTAGGAGTTGTGGCAGAGCTGCTGCTTGAAGGCTGTGCAGAACTCGTGTCCGGAGTTGCAGCTTTGTTATTGCTGCAGCCTACGGTAATGAGCCCCGCCGCCGCAAGCAAAAGCAAATTGTTGCGAATTTGTCTCATAGCATCTCCCCTCTAATGTGTTAGAAAATAATGGTTCAAAAAGTGTGATGACCTCAATTTCATGCAGGATGGATTAGCAGCAGTGGTTGATGACACGCCAAATTCTGCCACCGAACCTAACGGAATCTGGACAGGCTGGCGGTAGCAAAAGCTTCTCTTCTCACGCCGACAAACCTCACGTTCCTAAAAGCAACGCCAATACGGTATTTTTCGTCTTAAAAAATAAGAACAATCAGCTGGAAAAGGGGGAGTTATGCGCGGACGAAAGTCTCTGGACAAGTGCGCCAATGATAATTGTTTTGCAAAATTCAAGAGCCTGGGGGAAGGGGAGCTGTTTGTCTTCCCTGTTAGCAACCCTGGGGCGTGGAAACTGCCCCATGGTGCGCGGCAAAAAATTCTTTGGCTCTGCGACGATTGTTGCAAAATTCTTGCTCTAGAGCTTGACGAGAACTCGACCCGCGTCAGAGTGGTAAAGCGAGAAATTCAGAAGGCAGCATAATTTGAGCAATAACCCTCATCATTAAGTCAACCCTGAAAGCGTTCGTGGAATCCATGTGCAAAGAAGCTTGCCACCGAGGTGGCCATGAAAATGTTCAGGCTTGAAGCACTCTGCAATTGCATGACGTATTTCGCTGCGGCACTTATTCTGATCGGGACTGCCAGCGCACAGAACGCGGCAGATAAATGCTCAGGGCTACCTGATAATCAAAAATTAAAAGCTGCCCTTTCTTCGGTGGTAAAACAAGGCAAGGAAGCCAATAGCGGGTTGGGAAATCAGGAGTGGGCCGCGGTAGTAAATCGCGACGGAATTGTCTGTGCCGTGGTTTTCTCAGGACCAGACAGGTCTGCTCAGTGGCCAGGAAGCAGGCTGATTGCGGCCGAAAAAGCTAATACCGCGAATGCCCTTAGTGGGCCGAACTTCGCTTTTTCCACCGCGAATCTTTTCACGCCAGCTCAACCGGGACAAAGTCTTTACAGCCTTGTAGGCAGAGCGCCTGCTAATCCACAGGCCGCATTCGCCGGTTCTCCAGATGATTTTGGCAAATCCAATGATCCAATGGTAGGTAAGCCTATCGGCGGCATTATTGTATTCGGGGGTGGGCTGGCCCTTTATGACGCAAAAGGAAAAATAGTGGGCGGAATGGGAGTAAGCGGAGATACTTCGTGCGCGGACCACGTTGTTGCCTGGAAGGTTCGCCATGACCTTGGCTTCGATCATGTTCCTTATGGCGTGGCGCCCGGCCAGAATGACAACATGATTCTCGACATTCAGAATGGCGCCAGCGCCAGCGGTTTCGGCCATCCTTCCTGCAAGGGAGGCAAGCCGCCGGATGAAATCATCAAGCAACTGCCAGAGAAATTTAAGACCCAAGGCAAATAGTCAGGTACGCCAAATTGCGCCAGAATGATTTGGCGGCCTACATCCATCAAAGTGTCTGATAGAACCTTCCTGAACTACGCAACCGCGCAGCTCTGCCTTCCATCTCTCTACCAATGGATATCTCTGCAATGGAATGGCCCTTGTGACCATTGCTAAAGTCATTGTTGGCTTGCTGCTGGTCTCCATTGCTCTGCATGACATGTTTCACACACTCTTCCACCCTTCAGGCCGGGGAGCGATCGCAGAATTTGTTTCTTTCAGGATTTGGCGATTGTGGCGTTACATATTTGCCGAGCGGCATGGTCTTCTAAGTGTGGCTGGTCCGCTTGCGTTTCTTGCCACAGTATTCGTGTGGGGCGCAATGATCGTAGGCGGGTTCGCATTGATTTATAGGCCATTCCTCATCTCTCACTTTGTAATGGCCCCTGGGCTGGACATAAGAGGGCACAACACGGCTTTTGATGCCGTCAACGTCTCTCTCGGCTCTCTGATTAGCATGGGTGGTGATTTCAACACTAATTCGCGTTGGCTTCGTTTTGCCATGGGCTCGGAGGCGGTACTGGGCTTCGTGCTTCTCACCGCAAGCCTTTCCTGGATTCTGTCTATTTATCCGATTTTGGAGTATCGGCGTTCGGCGGCACACCGTTTGTCTCTGCTGTATCACGCCTATCGGGTGGAGCGGGTGGGCATCAGTTCAACTCCGGAACAGGAGACCAAAGAACTTGTAATCGCGCTGGCCCTAGACATGACTAAGATTCGAAACGATCTGGCGCAGTTTCCGATTACCTATTATTTCCATGAGCATGACTCGCCCTCGGCTTTCCCCTCTGCACTTCCCTTAGCCATGGATGTCGCGTCGCGGGCCACACGTCTGGAGGCCACCGAACCAGTGCGAATCGCCGGCATCGTGCTGCAGGGTGCTATCCACGATCTGCTCTCACTCGTAGGCAGATGGTTTCTTGATATGCCCAATGAGTTAGACGACGAAAAATTGATGCGCGCTCTTGCTGACGATCATTTCCGCAAAGAGTTGCGCAGCGCCTGAGGAGGACAACTTTCATTCCGGTCGGACTGGCACTTTATGACCCAAAGGAGAGGAGTTGGATACGCCAATTTGCGCCAACCGAGTTCGCGGCATCGCTGTTATTCACTATTTTATCTCACTCGTAAGCAGATGGTTTCTCAATGATGCGCAATGAGTTAACGGCAAAAAAATCCATGTGCTCTTTTGCCGGGGATCATTTCCGCAAACAACCGCGCAGCGCTTGAGCGGGCAACTCACCCCAAAGCGTACGGCATCCTTTCGGGCACAAGCATAGCCGGGTTGGCCGGCTAGTCATTGGCCCGAATTTCTGCAGAGCACACTTTTAGCTGAAAGGCGGAAGAGCAGTGCAACTGCTCCCAAAAATGCAACCCTCAATTTCCGTTGGATTTGCGTGCAAGAGGACGACTGCGTCTTTGATCTTACTGGCATTTGTGCTGAGCGGCTGTTCAAAATCCACCAGTCACGCTTCAGGCGCGAAACCTCCGGCAACCGAATCCAACTATGCCGCGCAGCCCTATGCGGGCAAGATGGAATCCGACGACTTTCAATGGGTGCGGCCTGCCAAAGACTACGCCTCAACCCGGTATAGCACGCTTGACCAGATCAATATCAGCAACGCCAAAGACTTGAAAGTTGCCTGGACGTTTTCTACCGGCATGGATCGCGGCCATGAAGCGGCCCCGCTCTACGTGAATGGCACGCTCTACATAATTACGCCATGGCCGAATACTTTGTTTGCTCTCGATGCAAAAACCGGCTCGTTGAAGTGGCAATACAATCCCGACCCTTCTCCTTCCTCCAAAGGCGTGGCCTGCTGCGACTGGGTCAATCGCGGTGGCGCGTATGCATTCGGAAATATTTACTACAACACGCTGGATGGATTTACCGTCGCAGTTAACGCGCAAACCGGCAAGCAAGTTTACAAAACAAAATTGGGAGACATCACCAAAGGCGAGACCATCACCATGGCCCCCTTGGTGGTAAAAGACAAGGTGCTGGTTGGCGATAGCGGCGGCGAATTCGGCGTGCGCGGCTGGCTTACCGCAGTGGATGCCCATAGCGGAAAAATCGTCTGGCGCGCGTACTCAACCGGCCCGGACAAAGAGGTGCTGATCGGTTCGCGCTTTAAGCCCTTTTTCAATTCAGATAAAGGTCAGGACCTGGGCGTGAAAACCTGGCCGCCGGACGCGTGGAAAATCGGCGGCGGTACCGTGTGGGGATGGATCTCTTACGATCCTGAAACTAATCTGATCTTTTACGGAACGGCAAACCCAGGCCCCTGGAATCCTGATGAGCGCCCCGGAGACAACAAATGGACCGCGGGCATTTTCGCGCGGGATGCCGATACCGGAGAAGCTGTCTGGTACTACCAGTACAGCCGGCACGATCTTTACGACTATGACGGGGTGAACGAGAACCTTTTGCTTGAGCTGCCGATTAACGGCCAGCCGCGCAAGGTGATCGTCCATCCTGACCGCAATGGATACATTTACGTACTTGACCGGGCCACCGGACAGCCGCTTTCCGCCAGCCCGTTCGCTTACACCAACACCAGTACAGGCGTGGACCTCAAGACAGGATTGCTGCAGTATGCGGACGAAAAGAAACCACGTTTCGGTTCGGTAACGCGCCAAATCTGTCCCGCATCACCCGGGGCCAAAGATTGGCAGCCGTCCGCGTTTTCGCCCAGGACGGGCTTGCTTTATCTTCCGCACAACAATCTCTGCATGGATGAAGAAGACGTTTCTGTTAGCTACATAGCGGGCACGCCGTATGTGGGCGCCAACGTCAAGATGTTTGCCGGACCAGGAGGGCATGGTGGGGAGTTTACGGCTTGGGATCCTGTCAATGGCAAAGCTATCTGGAACATAAAGGACCGCTTTCCAGTGTGGAGCGGCGCGCTGGCCACCGCCGGCGATGTTGTTTTCTTTGGAACCATGGACGGTTACTTCAAGGCCGTGAATGCCAAAACTGGCGAGCAGCTCTGGCAATTTAAAACCGGCTCGGGAATCATTGGTCAGCCAGTCACGTATAGAGGCCCAGATGGGAAGCAATATATAGCGATCCTCTCCGGCGTTGGCGGGTGGGCTGGCGCGATTGTCTCTGGGGGACTGGATGCCCGCGATCCAACGGCGGCGCTCGGATTCGTGAGCGCCATGAAAGAGCTGCCCAAGTACACCAGCAAAGGAGGCCAGCTATATGTTTTCTCGCTTCCTTAGTTTTTGCTGCCTTGTGTTGGTGAGTTCGTCGTTCGCGTTTGGGACTCCCCTTAAGGTGTGTGCCGATCCCGACAATCTGCCTTTCTCCAACAGGAAAGCGCAGGGATTTGACAACAAAATATCGGAATTATTGGCCCAGGAGCTTGGCCGTAAATTGGAATTTGTGTGGCAGCGCGCGGGACGCGGCTTTGTGCGCGAAAACCTCAACAAAGGTGTTTGCGACATGCTGGTGGGTGTTCCCGCACAATTTCGGCCGGTGCTCACAACCACGCCGTATTACAGCTCCAGCTACGTTTTCATAACGCGCAAAGACCGGAAGCTAAAACTTGATTCGTTCGACGATCCCCGCCTGAGGAAAATGAAAATCGGCGTTCAGGTGCTGGACGATGACTATGCTCCGCCGGCGCGGGCTCTTTCGCGCCGCCAGCTTACGCCCAATATCGTTGGCTTTGACACCACCGGTGAGGAGAGCGGAGACATCGTCCGTGCCGTTGCCCACGGCAAGATCGACGTTGCAGTGGTCTGGGGACCCCTGGCCGGATATTATGCCGCGCAGCAACGTGTTCCGCTCACAGTGTCTCCGGTGCAACCGGAACTGGATCCGCCGGCCTTGCCGTTCCGATTTGCGATGTCTGTCGGCGTCCGCAAATCAGACCACGAACTGAAAGAGCAATTGGAGCGTGCCCTGGTGAAGCGGCATGCACAGATAGAACGCATTCTCCGTTCCGATTCCGTGCCCCAATTTGAGAGCCCAACATTTGAAAGCGCAAAACAGGCGAGGCTGAAGTGAGTAAAGCGCATTCCATCGTATCTATGGCAATTGCTGCAATGCTGCTCATTGGTTGTGCCCGCGAGCAGCGCAATTTCCGTGAAGCTACGCCTTCTAACGTCGCCGACGAAGGTGTGCAGATGAGCGACATTGCTCCGGGACACTCTGCCGAACGCAAGCCGAATGCCAATCCTTATGAAGACAGCGCCTATTCCGTGAGCCAGGGAAAGCAACTCTATGAAATGTATAACTGCGTAGGTTGCCATTCTCATGGAGGGGGAGGAATAGGACCTCCGCTGCTGGATGCTAAATGGATTTATGGCAGTGAGCCCCAGAACGTTTTTGACACGATTGTGGAGGGACGTCCTAACGGCATGCCCTCTTTTCGCGGAAAGATTCCTGAATCGCAAATTTGGGAGATCGTTGCCTACGTGCGCTCAATGAGCGGGCAACTCCCGAAAGATGTTTCTCCCGGCCGCGAAGACCACATGTACACCAAGCGTCCGGAAGCTTCCACGCCGAAAGAGCATCAACCCCAGACCAATGTTCCGGAAGGGCAAAAGCAAAAATGAAGCGCTGGTCTTCATTCTGGTTTTTTGTGCTTTGCTGCGGGTTCATGTGCCTGATTTCATGCCATGGGAATCAGGCTGCGCTGAATTCCAAAGGCCTGCAGGCAGCAAGGATCGAACGGCTGTGGTGGCTGATGTTTTCCATTATCCTTGCTGTATACGTGATCGTGCTCGCGTGGGTCGGCAGAGCCATCATGCGTTCGCGTTCGTCGCTCCCGCAGCATGAAATTCCACCACAGGTGAATCCAGCCGCAGACCGGCGCATGACAATCGTTGTTGCATCAGCGCTTGGCATTACCGTTGTTCTGCTTTTTGTCATGCTCACGGCGAGCGTTCTTACTGGTCACGCAATCAGCGGCTTGACATCAAAAAATCCCGTGACGATCTCTATTATCGGGCACCAATGGTGGTGGGAAGTTCGGTATGAAGCCACGCAAGCCGACCAGACGGTGGTAACGGCCAATGAGATTCATATTCCAGTGGGCCAGCCGGTCGTCATCAAGACATCGTCTGTGGACGTGATTCACAGCTTCTGGGCGCCGAACCTTCACGGCAAGCGTGACTTGATTCCCGGTTACCAGAATGCGCTGTGGATTCAAGCCGATCAAGAAGGCACTTACCGCGGCCAGTGCGCGGAATTTTGCGGCCACCAGCACGCTCATATGGCTTTCTTCGTTATCGCGGAACCATTGGACAAATTCAGCGCATGGCTCGCTCATCAGGTAAGCACGCCTCAACCGCCCGCCAATCCTGTTGCCAAAGAGGGGGAACAGGTGTTCCTTTCGCACACCTGCATCATGTGCCACACGATCCGCGGCAACGGATCGGGCGGAAAATTTGGGCCTGATCTTACGCACCTTGCCAGCCGCATGACAATTGCGGCGGGAACTCTGCCAAATAATCGCGGAAACCTTGCCGGTTGGATTCTGGATTCGCAATCAATCAAGCCCGGCAACAAAATGCCTCCTAATCCGCTCAAGTCTGATGATCTGAACGCCCTGCTCGCCTATCTGGAGACTCTGCAATGAGGAGAGCGCATTGACCCCTGCTGAACAATCCGGTACAGCCGTGGCTGTCGAGACCAGCCGCTTAGAGAGACTGGAGCGTATCTGGAGAGATCCTTCAGGGTTCTGGGGTTGGTTTACGCATGTGAACCACCGCTCCATTGGCAAGCGGTACATGGTAACGGCGTTCGCCTTTTTCCTGGCTGGTGGAGTGCTGGCGGCGTTGATGCGAATACAGCTGGCGCGGCCGGAAAACCATTTTATCGGGCCCGATCTCTACAACCAGATTTTTACCGTACACGGCAGCGCCATGATGTTTCTTTTCGCTGTGCCCATGATGTTTGAGGCGCTTGCCGTGTATCTGGTGCCGCTGATGGTCGGCAACCGCAATATCTGCTTTCCCCGCCTGAATGCCTATAGCTATTACGTTTACGTTGTGGGCGGACTGCTTCTCTATGCCGGATTATTCACCAATACCGGCCCGGATGCCGGCTGGTTTGCCTATGTACCGCTCTCCGGTCCCGATTTTACGCCCGGGAAACGCTCGGATATCTGGGCGCAGATGATTACTTTTACTGAGCTTTCAGGCCTTGCCGTTGCAGTTGAAGTGGTCACTACCACTTTCAAACTGCGCGCGCCGGGCATGTCACTGAACCGGATTCCCATTTTTGTCTGGGCCCAGACTATCGTGGCCTTTATGGTGATTTTTGCCATGCCCGCCGTCATGCTCTCAAGCACCATGCTGCTCATGGACCGCACGGTGAATACGCACTTTTTCAATCCGGCGGAAGGCGGCGATGCAATCCTGTACCAGCATCTCTTCTGGTTCTTCGGCCATCCCGAGGTTTACATCATCTTTATTCCCGGAACTGGAATTGTTTCTACCATTATTTCCACGTTTTCGCGCCGACGGATCTTTGGATACACAGCGGTGGTGTTATCTATGGTGGCCACTGGCTTTATTGGTTTCGGGTTGTGGGTACACCATATGTTTGCCACGGGGCTGCCGCAGATGGGACAAAGCTTCTTTACCGCGGCCAGCCTAATGATTGTGATTGCCACCGGCACGCAAGTGTTTTGCTGGCTGGCCACCATGTGGACCGGCAAAGTCGTACTTAAGACACCTATGTTGTTTGCGCTAGGGTTCTTTTTTGTATTTGTGATGGGCGGGCTCACCGGCGTTCTTATGGCCTCCGTTCCCGTGGATTTGCAGATTCATGACACCTTTTTTATCGTTGCTCATTTTCATTATGTATTGATCGGTGGCGCAGTTTTCCCTCTCTTTGGCGCGCTCTATTACTGGATGCCGAAGATTACGGGACGCATGTTGAGCGAGGCTGCTGGAAAGTGGCAATTCTGGCTGTTCTTTGTCGGATTCAATATGACCTTCTTCCCTATGCACATTCTGGGGTTGCGCGGAATGCCGCGGCGGGTCTATACGTACCCATCCGCCATGCCCTGGGCGAACCTGAATCTGCTTGCCAGCCTGGGCGCGGTCTTCATGACGGCAGCGGTGCTCATTTTCATTGCTAACTTCTTCTGGCACCTGAAAAAAGGCGCCATCGCGGGCAACAATCCCTGGGGCGCTGCAACGCTCGAATGGGCCACCACCTCGCCTCCGCCGGTCTATAATTTTGCCGAACTACCCACCGTCAATGGCCGCGATGCGCTGTGGGACGCCGCGCCAAATCAGCCGATTGTCGAAGGTCTGGACGAGGATTGCAGGCAAGTTCTCATCACCAAGGTGATGGACGCCGATCCCGATCATCGTGATGAATTCCCCGGGCCCACGCCAATCCCAGTCATTGCGGCAATAGCCACGAGCATATTTTTTATCAGCACGATCTTTACTGCAAAGGCTTTTTTCCCGACCATCATTCTGGTCGGCGTGGCTCTGCTGATCTGGTATTGGCCCAAGCGTCAGCCCAGCGAACGACGCAGAGAGAGGGACATATGGGAACGCTAATCAATCAGCCGCGCCCCGTGCTTGACGTCTCCCGTACTCCCACCGTGGTGTTTGGTCATAGATCCATTATTTGGTGGGGACAGTGCGCCTTAATGGCGATTGAAGGCACCATGTTCGCGATCTTCATCGCCACATATTTCTTTCTGCGCACGCGAGAAACAGATTGGCCGCCCGGGTTTGCTCTTCCCGCATTGAAGTGGGGGAGCATCAATCTCGTGATTCTAATTGTGAGCGCCCTTCCCAACGCATGGTTGAAGAAAAAGTCAGAGCAGGGCATGCTCGGCCCCGTTCGTCTTGGGCTTGTTGTGATGGGTTTGATCGGAATTGTGAATTGTGTGATCCGTGCCTTGGAGTTTCCCTCACTGAATTGTGTTTGGGACGGAAACGCCTATGGCTCGGCTACGTGGACCTTGCTGGGTTTTCACACCTTCCACCTGGTTACCGATACCTGCGACACACTTGTGCTCACGGTGCTCATGTTTACTGGCCCTCTGGAAGGTCGAAGGTATGAGGACGTAAGCATCAACGCTATTTATTGGTATTTCATTATTGTGACCTGGATCGTCACCTATGCAGTGATCTATTGGGCGCCGAGATGGCTATAAGAAAAACAGAGAGGGACGCAGTGGCTGTCGACTTTCGCAGCGGACCCGGCGCGCTGGCGTTGTGGTGGGGAATACTTGCCGGGCCCATCGCTTTTGCCCTGGATGAAGTGTTGAGCTATGCCATCGTCCAGCATTCCTGTTCCACCGGATATCACTGGCTCTTGCATTTCTATACTGGCCTCGCCGTCGTGCTCTCGCTCTCCGGATTCGCCGCCGCCCGATGGTGCTATCAGCGCTTACCAAACACCGTGGACACGGAAGATGGCTCCGTTTTCTCGCGAAGCCGGTGGATGGCCATCTACGGCACTGCAGCCAGTCTCGCTTTCATCGTGGTAATCATCGCTCTTTCAATTCCGAAGTGGGCGATGAGCCCCTGTGACCAATGAAATTGAACCTCACATGCCGGCTTGCCTCCGCAGTTCTGCTGCTGCCAGCCATCAGCTACGCGCACGCGGGAGCCAGACACATTGAGCCTGGAAATCTTTGGACCGCGTGGAGCTTCGAACCGTGGGTGATAACAGGTCTTTTGTTGACAGGAAGTATTTACTTCATTGGGCTGCGGCGAACAAAGAAGAGGCCGCCAAAGTGGCAGATCACCAGCTTCGTCGCTGGAATGGCAGCGTTGGCCCTGACTCTCTTGTCGCCGATTCATCGGCTTGGGGCAGAACTGTTTTCCGCCCATATGACGCAGCATGAACTGCTCATGCTGATTGCATCTCCACTGTTGATCCTGGGGCATCCAGGTGCTCCGATGTTGTGGGCCTTCCCGATGTCGTGGCGTATCCGGCTGGGGAGATTGACCAGCTGGCCCATTGTGGCAACAAGCTGGAACGCCGTTTCCGCGCCGTTAGCTGCGTGGATGATTCATGCAGTCACCTTGTGGCTCTGGCACGTTCCCATCCTGTATCAAACCACTCTCTACAGCGAACCGGTACACGCAGCCCAGCACGCCACATTTTTATTCACAGCTTTGCTGTTCTGGTGGACTCTGTTTCATGGACGGGGAGGCCGCATGCCTTATGGAGCGGCCGTGGCCTATGTCTTCACCACGGCAGTCCACACCAGCGTACTGGGCGCGCTGCTTACCTGCTCTTCAAAGCTATGGTATCCCGCTTACATCGGCCGCACCGCCGCCTGGGGACTGAGTCCGCTTGAAGATCAGCAGCTTGGCGGATTAATCATGTGGGTGCCTGCCGGGGTGGTCTACATCGTGATTGGGTTATGGCTTTTTGCCGGATGGCTGCGCGAGTCCGATCGGCGGCTGGTATATGCGCGATCCACCGATCTGCTGCAGTCTCCATTGCGCGGGGGAGGCCCAGATGCGTAAGCCCTGGGCTACCCTGTCTCTGATCGTATTCATAGTGATCTGCACGGTTCTATTAATTGGATACAGCCGCAATGAAGTGCAGCGCGACAATGACCTTAAAGCCGCGATTCGCGCTACCGGCGGGAATCCTCATCGCGGTAAGGACAAAATCCGATATTACGGTTGCAGCGGTTGCCACACTATTCCCGGCATCCAGGAAGCAAACGGAAAGGTGGGGCCGCCTTTAACGGCCTTTGCTCTTCGAATTTATATCGCCGGTGAAGTGCCGAACACGCCGGATAACCTGCGCCGCTGGATTACTAATCCACACGGCATTGAAC
>JBAVLE010000327.1:0-3263 GCA_049688735.1 Candidatus Angelobacter sp.
GCCTCTGCCTCGCCAGTCTTTCTTAAAGCACATTGAAACTCCGCAAGGCAGCGTTTTGGCCATGATTTGTTTCCGGATAGTGCCAGTCCACGGCCTCAATTATTACCTAATCGGCGGGCGCAAGCTCGATACGGTTGTGCAATCGCTCTCTCCGCCGGAAGGTTTGCGCGTGGCAATTTTCAGCCTCCCGGAGCAGGGATCGGGCGAGCTGATTGGCCCTGGCAAAGAGAGTTTCGATACTTCAAGGCTGATGCCGATCATCCAGAAAGTCTCAAGCAAGCGCACGGAGGATTCTGCGACGCTGGATTCAGGGCCGGAGCTGGGGCATGAAGAAATTGTGCACGCGATCCCCTTACCCGGTTATACCGACCGCGTTCCGGCTGTGCTGCTGGTGGGCAACTCGCTGGACCAGGAGCTTCTGCTGGAGAAACGCATTCGCAATATCAGCCTGATCATCGCCGGAGTCGGCGTTTTTATTGGCGTAGTGGTGAGCGGAATTGTGACTGCGCGATTCAGCCGTCCCATCAAGACGCTGGCGCAGGCGGCAACGGAAATAGGACACGGCAATTGGGATGTGCGCGTGGAGACGTCCGGTAAAGATGAAATCGGCAAGCTGGCTGTAGCGTTTAACCAGATGACAGAAGAACTGATGGGACAGCGTGAGCGCCTGGTGCAGAGTGAACGCGTTGCGGCATGGCGTGAACTGGCGCGAAGACTTGCCCATGAGCTGAAGAACCCGCTCTTTCCGCTGCAAATCACCGTTGAGAACCTGCTGCGCGCGCGGCAAAACACACCTCAAGAGTTTGACGAAGTCTTTCAGGAAAGCACCGCGACGCTGCTGGCCGAAATTGCCAACTTGAAAACAATCATCGGGCGCTTCAGTGATTTTTCCAAGATGCCTGCGCCGCAATTGAAGGCTGTCGATCTGAATGAGCTGGTCCGCAGCGTAGCGCAACTGTTTCAAGGCCAGCTCAATCGCGATCCTGGGCGCATTGAACCTAAACTGCAGCTGGGTGATCTGCCGCGAGTCACTGCCGATCCTGTATTGTTACGGCGTGTGGTTGAAAATCTTGTGCTGAACGCGATTGACGCCATGCCGCAGGGCGGGACATTGACTTTCCGCACCATAACCAGCTCTGACGATCGGTTCGCGATTTTCGAGCTGGCCGATACAGGCACGGGATTGACCGCTGAAGAGTGTGAGCGCCTTTTCACTCCTTATTACACAACCAAGCAGCACGGTACGGGACTGGGGCTGGCGATTGCGCAGTCGGTCATCAGCGACCATCATGGCCGCATCACCGTCAGCAGCAGGAAGGCGCAGGGGACGACGTTTCGGGTTGAGTTGCCGCTGTGGGATGGGGCGGGCGCGTTAAAATCTGGAAGCTTTTCGAATTAGGAAAATGAAAGCTAACCTCTTTATCGTCGATGATGACGCAAACACGCTGGCGTCGCTTTCACGCGCCTTCCGCCTCGCGGGGCACGAAGCCACGGTGTGTGGCAATCCGATCAAAGCGCTGGAGATGGTCAAAGCGGAAAAGTATGATGTGATTTTTTCTGACGTGGTGATGCCCACGATGAATGGCCTCGAGTTGCTGGAGAAGATCAAAGCGGCAGGCGTGACTACGCCGATGGTGATGATGTCCGGCCAGGCGCACATTGAGATGGCAGTAAAAGCCACGCGGCTCGGCGCGCTCGACTTCCTGGAAAAGCCAATCTCCACGGACAAGCTTTTGCTCACGGTCCAGAATGCGCTGCAACTGGAGCGACTGAAGCAGGAAAACCACCAACTGCGGCAGCAACTGGGCAGTGGCGGCATTGTGTTTATCGGCGAGAAGATGCGCAAGCTAATGGCTCAGGTGGAGCGTGTGGCCGCCAGCGAGACGCGTGTCTGCATCCTGGGTGAGACGGGTACCGGCAAGGAGCTGATTGCGCGGACGATCCATGATAAAAGTCCACGCCATGCCGGGCCTTACGTCACGCTGAATTGCGCGGCGGTGCCGGCGGAGTTGATAGAGTCTGAGTTGTTCGGCCATGAGAAAGGATCGTTCACGGGCGCAGCGTCGCGGCATATTGGAAAATTTGAGCAGGCAACGGACGGCACGCTGTTTCTGGACGAAATCGGGGATATGCCGCTGGCGATGCAAGCCAAACTGCTGCGCGTGCTGGAGCAAGGCGAGGTTGAACGCATTGGCGGAGATAAGCCGACCAAAGTAAATGTGCGCGTGGTGGTGGCCACGCATCGGCAACTGGAAGAGCAAGTGAAGCAGGGTAATTTCCGGCAGGACCTTTTTCATCGGATTTTTGTTTTTCCCATTGTGCTGCCGCCGCTGCGTGAGCGTCCAGAGGATATTCCGGCGCTGGCCGCGCACTTTGCGGCGCAGATTGTGAAACAAAATAACTGGAAAGAAATCACGTTCAGCCCCGAGGCGTTGCAAGCTTTGCAGGCACATTCATGGCCGGGAAACATCCGCGAGCTGCGCAACGTGGTGGAGCGTCTGCTGCTATTTGCCGAAGGCGACACCGTGACGCCAGCCACGGTGCAGGCCGCGCTGCCATCGGGGGCCGGCGGCGGGAGCGTAGCATTTTCCGCGACCGGCAGCCTCGCCGAGCGAGTGGAGCAGGTGGAACGGCATATGATCCTTGAAGAGATCAAGCGGCAAAACCAGAACATCACGAATACCGCAAAGGCGTTGGGCCTGGAACGAAGTCATCTTTATAAGAAGTGCCAGCAACTGGGGATTGATTTGAAAGAGATGCGCAAGGAATAGATCTACCACAGAGGGCACAGAGGAACACGGAGAGCAGCGGAGGAGTTTAACCGCAAAGGACGCAAAGAGCGCAAAGGTTATTGTGGTCAATCCATGATGTTGTTCCTGATCGGATTGGCAACCTTGGCGAGCGTGTGCGAAACTTGAACGCGGGGGCCTGTAGCTCAACGGTTAGAGCAGCAGACTCATAATCTGTTGGTTGTAGGTTCGAATCCTACCGGGCCCACCAAAGGAAATTGCCAGAATTGCCAAAATCGGGTAATTGCCAAAACTTCAGGCGTCGCTGTTCGATCCGCTATTGTCAAAAGGTTCTCTCCCAGAAGAATAAAGGACACGGACATGTCTACAACGGGACCCGGCTTTCACCAAGCTAATTCACCAGGGCGCGGGAGCGTATTCACCTGGACCGCGACGATTTTAGCTTGTGCCTATATTGTGTGTACCGGCGTGATGCTCTATCTTTCAACGCCCAAGTTCATCGACATGTACTCC
>JBAVLE010000328.1:0-27993 GCA_049688735.1 Candidatus Angelobacter sp.
GGCCACTGCTGCAGGCAATCCCAACGCTAAGGGCCGTATAGATTGCAACTTTACCAACGAACGCATTCGCAACAACGGAGCGTGGTCGAAATACAACGGCCTGCAAACTGAATTCAAGATGCGTAACTTCCACGGTCTGACCGCCAATGTGGCCTATACCTGGAGCAAGGCGACGGACAACGTCAGCGAGATTTTCTCCAGTACAGGTGGCGTTACCACGCCGATCGCGCAGAACCCCTTTGATCCCAGCAATGGAGAAAGCGGAGTTACGGCGCAATCATTCCCGCAGGTGGTAAGCACATATATGGTCTATGAACTCCCGTGGATGAAGAACCAGCAGGGCTTATTAGGCCATATTTTTGGCGGTTGGCAGCTAAGCGGCACACACCGTTTCCAGTCCGGCGTGCCGTTTACTTACGCCCAGAATACAAACAATGGTGATCCGTACTGCGATGGCGGTTTCAACAATGCCCTCATCGGCGCGACTCTTGATTCCTGCCGTCCGCTCGTCAGCAATCCCAACGCCCCTCTCGATACAGCTGGGCGTTATATTAACCCGGGACAACTAATCAACATCAGCAACTGCGCGACGACAGCCACCGGAACACCGTTCAGCCCCGGTACAGCTTCGTGTCCCTTCATCAACCCATCGGATGTCCACTTCATCGTAAACAACACGACAGCAATCAACACGCTATGCGGTGGAAACCCGTTTGCCTGCACACTGAGTCGAAATGACTTCCGCTCCATGCCTCGAAACCAATTGGACCTGGCATTGGGTAAAAACTTTAAACTGAACGAGCGTTTCGGCTTGCAGCTTCGAGCCGATCTTTTTAACGCTCTTAATTACCAGTTCCTGGGGGTAGCAGGACTCAACGTAAACAATAGGAACATCCACGGCATTGGCCTGAATGCGACTAAAACCGCTGTCGTCGCTGCTCCCAGCACCTTTGGGGAGACTTGGTCCAACACCGGGACAAACCGTTTCATGATCCTTAACGCTCACATCACCTTCTAGGTTGATGTGATCCTGTAAGACTTATTGGGCCAGCCGAAAACGGCTGGCCCATTACAGGTTACGGTAAGCGATTCTCTTCATCCATGAAGCGGATTGAGCCAAATCTACGAAGGGATTGACCGAACGGCCATCAAGCACCGGCGCATCCTAGGCAATGCAAACGCTGCTCCGGCCAGCGCCAGCACTACCGGGAAACATTCCAGCATGTAGCGTGGTTCCGGGTTTTCCAGCGAGCTAAGAAACAAAGATCGAAGCAAGATGAAACTGACGACAAAGATTCCCGCAACACCCAGGCGTGAAACCAACCATCCGCGCAATGCGGCGAGAATGTAGAACAGATTCAGCGCGGCCCAGAGCAGCGCAAACCAGCTTTCCGCCTCATGCTGCCGGAACTCCCACCAGCGGGTTTCCACGTCCAGCAGCTCAGTGCGAGGCCGCAGCCACATATCTGCCGTCCGCAGAAATGGCAGCCACAATACATAGCGCCCGGGATTATCTTCTTCGCGTACCCGGGCAATTTCTTCAAACTCGGCATCCATTTGCGGATCGATATAGAGTTGCTGGTTGTAACGCGCTATTAGCGCCAGCGTTTTCTCATATTCGGGGCGGCTATCAAAAGCACGTGAAGGAAGCTGTTGCGGGTCAATCGGCTCGCCGGAAACCTTCCAGTACACCTCTTCCACTGAAACATAATCCACCATCCAGGTCTTCACCCAATGATTGAAGCCGCGCGGAAGAAATTCTCCCGGATCATTGGCATAGCGTGATGCCAGCGGCTGCCATACGTGAAAGACACGCCAGTTGCGAACGGTCCAGGGCACAAGCGGACCAAGGCTGGTGAATGCCAATAGTAAGCCTGCAAAGACCACGTGCTTCTTGTTTGCCTTGCGAAAGAAGACCGCCAGCAACGCCAGTCCCATCGCGGGCAGTAGAAGACCATTATCTGGACGCATAAAGGTTCCTGCAGCAGTCCAGAAGCCAGCGATGGCCCAAAGCCTAACCGCAGGTGCATCCTGCTCCAGCGCTTTCAATCCGCGTACGCCATAGTAAAGCGCGTGCGCAACGCAGCAGATGGCCAGCGTCTCAGAAAGCGGAGCAGCAACATAACTCGCGGTGAATGGGCACAAAGCGGCTAACAGGTAAGCTGTTTTAGCCGCTCTGACATTCATCAATTCCAGGGCCAGTCCAGCGATCACCAGGCAGGTATTGGTATCGATGAACGCTTGAACAATCATTACCGCTGTGTAATGTTCGCGGCCGAAAATCGCAAACATGGCCGCTAGAAATCCTGGGTATCCGGGCAGACGGATCAACGTGGGACGGATTTCGCCGTTGTCGGTGAGCCCAAAAATACCGTGATCCAACCAGTTCTTGGCAATGTCCCCATAGACCCAGGTATCGCCGGCAACATGCGGATGATAGAAGACAAAGTAGAGCCGCAAGGCCAGTCCGGCGATGGTTACCAGCAGGAAAAACAGCCAGTTGCGCCGCACCAGTTCAATGAGTTTTGCCATTAGGGAAGAATGCCTAGTGTAAATGCGCGTTCCCCCGGGTACAACCGCAACGGGTACGCAAGGGCAATGCCCGATTGACCTGCTTCACCCTGCCGCTTACGATAGCTCGTAACAATCCAGCAATGGCAAAATCTATTTTTTATGATCCCGACCGGAAGCGATGGGGGCGCTTACGCATACTGCTGAGCGTGCTTGGCGCCATCATCAGCGGCCTTGTGCTGTTTTTTATCGTCACGGTTTTTGTGGAGTCAGATCCGCTGCCTCACGTGCTGATGCCGGAACAAAAGCGCAACCTGCGCGCCTTGAAAGAGCGCGAACACCGCAAACGCGCCAGCGCAAAAAACACCCACCGCAAAACCAAGTCTTCACCTTCGCAGGTGGTGCTGAATACGGATGAAGGTATCCGCGCGGCGTACTACGTTACCTGGGATGCGGCCAGCTTTGTCTCGCTCAAGGAATACTATCCGCAGATTGATATTCTCTTTCCTGAATGGCTCCATGTGCTCACGCCGGATGGGCATTTGCAGGGCTTTGACAGCGTAAATCACCCGTTTCCTGTGGTCGAAAACGGGATTGTACATTCCACTGACGACCGCGTGATGCCTTTCCTACGGGCTGAAAAAGCTGAAGTTGAAGTTTTTCCCCTTATCAATAATTATGAAACTGTAAGCAAGCAATGGCTTTCCAATATCGGCGAGTTTCTGATGGACCCCGACGCTCGCCAGACCTTTCGCACACAGCTCCTGCTGTACCTGAAGAGTGACAAGTTCAAGGGCGCGTCAATCGATTTTGAGGAGATTCCGCTCAAAGCGCAGCCCGGGTTCCTGGCGCTGATTCAGGAGCTTGGCCAGGACCTGCATGCTCGCGGGCTCAGGCTTTATGTAAACGTTCCGGTGGCCGACAAAGACTACGACTACACGGCGCTGGCTGCAGCCGCCGATGGCCTGGTCATCATGAACTATGACCAGCATCAGGTCACAAGCGCGCCCGGCCCGGTAGCTTCGCAGGACTGGTTTACAGCCAACCTGAAGCAGGCGGTGAAGGACATCCCCAAAACCAAGATCATCTGCGCCATTGGCAGTTATGGTTATGACTGGAGACTTTCTGGCCGGAAGAAACGCATTACCAATGTAGACACCAACAACGTGCAGGAATCGTGGCTGCATGCACGCGAGTCCAGCGCGCAGATTGAACTCGATCCTGATTCGCTCAATCCACATTACGCCTACGTGGAAGATGACGGCCAGGAGCATCAGGTCTGGTTTCTTGATGCAGTTACGGCCCTGAACGAGATGCGCGCGTCCCGCGACCTTGGCATCCGTACTTTCGCGCTCTGGCGGCTGGGATCTGAAGATCGATCGCTCTGGAAGATCTGGGACAATCCCACAGAAGCAGGCGCTGAGCAAAAAATTTCAGCCGTCCCCGCCGGTGAAGATGTTGACCGCGAGGGCGATGGCGAAATCCTTTATATCCAGCACCAGCCCACCCCCGGTGAACGCGACGTCTCTCTTGATTCGGACAAAAAGCTCGTTGCATCAGAAAAGATGACGGTGTTGCCTGAACCGTATGAGGTCAGGGCTTATGGTTGGAAAAATAAACAGGTTGCCATCACGTTTGACGACGGCCCCGATCCCACCTACACGCCTAAAATTCTTGACATCCTGAAGCGTGAAAATGCCACAGCCACTTTTTTTCTAATCGGGCTGCAAACGCAAAAGTTTCCGGCGCTGGCCAAACGCATCTATGACGAAGGCAATGCCATTGGGAATCACACTTTTACGCATCCTGATATAAGCGATGTTTCCCAGTGGTACATAAAGCGTGTGGAACTGCAGCTGACGGAAAAATTGTTTGCCAGCAAGATCGGCGTAAAGCCGCTCTACTTCCGGCCCCCGTATTCCATTGATCAGGACCCTGATATTGCCGACCAGGTGCGTCCGCTGGAACTTGTCCAGGACGAAGGGTACATCACGGTGGGATCCAAGATCGATCCCAACGACTGGAGGAAAGGGCAGAGCGCCTCAGAGATTGTGACTGAAGTGATAAACCAGGCGCAGAGCTCGGCGACCAAGGGATGCGAAACCCGAGGCCCAATTTATTGTGGGAACATCATCCTGCTGCATGATGGAGGCGGCGATCGTAGTGCCACCGTGCAGGCCCTACCGGCGGTAATTGAAGGGTTGAGAGCACGCGGTTTTAAAATAGTGAGTGTTGAAGAGCTGCTCAACAAGACGCGGGCTGACGTGATGCCGCAGCTTCCTCCTAATGAAGTATTGGGCGCGCGGCTCGATGGCTATGTTTTTCTGCTGGGCCAGTGGGTGGCGCAGTTCATTGTTTTTGTCTTCTTTATTGGTGACGTTCTGATGAGCGCCCGCCTTCTTGGCATTGGCGCGCTCGCTACGTTTGATCGCTTGCGGACACCTGCCCCAGTCGGCGGTCCGGATTACAAGCCGAGGGTTACTGTGATCATCCCGGCCTTCAATGAAGAGAAAGTGATTGAGAATACTGTGCGCTCGGTGCTGGCCTCAGACTATCCGAACCTGCGGACAATTGTGGTGGATGACGGATCAAAAGACGCGACCTCCGCTATCGTGCTGGAAAAATTTGCGCAAGAGATTGCTGATGGCCGTGTTCTCTTACTGATGAAATCCAATGCCGGAAAAGCGGAAGCGCTCAACCATGCCCTGAAACATACGCATGACGACATCTATGTTGGCATTGATGCCGATACGATGATTGCTCCTAACGCAATTTCCATCCTGGTGCCGCATTTCGCGGATGCGAAAGTAGCTGCCGTGGCAGGCAATGCCAAGGTCGGCAATCGGGTGAACCTCTGGACCCGCTGGCAGGCGCTGGAGTACATCACCAGCCAGAACTTTGAACGTCGCGCTCTTAACGTGTTTGGCGCAGTAAGCGTGGTGCCGGGAGCGATTGGCGCATGGCGCGTCTCCGCTGTCCGCGAGGCCGGGGGCTACCATACTGACACGGTGGCAGAAGATGCTGACCTGACGATGTCTCTGCTGGAAAATGGCTGGCGCGTCGTGAATGAAGATCGCGCACTGGCATTTACTGAAGCGCCTACCCATGCAAGCGGTTTGATGCGCCAGCGCTTCCGCTGGTCGTTCGGCATTCTTCAGGCGGTATGGAAACATGGTGCTGCCATCCGCCGCCGCAGCCGCCTGGGGTGGATTGCCCTGCCTAACATTATTATTTTTCAGATTATGCTGCCGCTGGTTTCCCCTTTCATCGACATCATGTTTCTGTTTGGCATGCTGGAATACGCGGCCGCGCGTTACTTCCACCCGGAAAGCACAGACGCGAGCAGCGTTGAGCGCCTGGCCTTTTATTTCGCTATCTTTCTGGCCATTGATTTCATTGCGTCGGCGCTTGCCTTCTTGCTCGAGCGGCGCGTGGAAGGCACAGGAGAAGACGCGCAGTTGCTATTGCACCTGTGGCTACAGAGATTTTCCTACCGCCAGCTTTTTTCCGCCGTGCTGGCCAAGACAGTGAAGCGCGCTATCGACGGGAAGCCGTTTGCCTGGGACAAGCTGGAGCGCACCGCTGCGGTCACAAAAAATCGCATATCTGCAACGCCAAACCCTGGACCTGGCTAAATCTATAACAGCTTCAGATTACTGCGCTCCCGCCTGCGGCTTGATGATTTCGTCCAGAATGTTCGGCTGGCCGTCCTCACGGACCAGATGAGGATAGCGTTCGCCTTCGTGATAATTCACCTGATAAGTGCTGTAGTATTCGCCGTTTTCTGCCAGCAATGAGATTGGCTGCTGGTTCTTGATCGATCCGCGAAGCGCCGCGCGAACCACGTCCTTTGACCACTTGCGGCCGTTCACCGCGATCAGTTTCATTCCCGGCCCAAGACCAGCAGCGTAGGCAGCCGATCCGGGAATCACGTCGCGTACATCGCCCTGCTTGGTTGCAATAAAGCCCAGTGAAAAACTGAGGTCAATCGATTCGCTGTTTTTTTCTCGCGCTTCCATCGTCGTATTCTTCTGCGCGGTATAGACCAGCTTCCATCCGTCATTTGTAATGCCGCCGGTAGGCGCGTGAGGAGATTTGGAATCGAGGCGTTCGCGTAGCAGTTTGGCCCAGTCATTGGGCACAACCTGGTTGAGCGCGGCAACAATGTCTTCAAATTTGTACGGGATCACGGTCGGGGGGCCGCTCTGGCCGCCATAAAAGAGATGGCAAAAATCATTTAACGATTTTTGGCCGTTGCTCTTTTGCCGCAGAAGCGAATCCACTTCAAGCCAGATCAGGTAACCTTCAGGATAGTAATCAGCCGTGCGGCGCCAATTGGTCCACTCGGCAGGCGCGGCATACAGAATTTGCACGCTGGTGGCCGTATCCTGCAGTGGACGCCAGGTCCGCCCGGCACGATGGTCGAGCATGGCTGCCGTGTATGCGAGGTTCTCACGAAACTGGTCAGGCGAACGCAAGCCGGTCCGGGCGGCAAGAATATTGCCGAGATAATCGGTCAATCCTTCATAGACCCAAAGCAGGTCGCCGTGCATTGGCTCCTGATAGTTGGCCGTGGCCAGTCCCACCGGACGCTTGTATTTGCCGTTCCAGGAATGAACAAACTCATGCGGCAGAAGATCGGCTTCCAGATCGTGCACGCCGGCATCGCTAAACATTTCTTCACCCGCTCCGTTATCGCTGGATTCGTGATGTTCCAGGCCGTGGTGGGCCGTCTGATCACCCAGCGTCAGAAGAAATGTGTATTTGGTGTAATGCCGCGCGCCAAAAAGTTTTCCGGTTTCAGCCACCAACTGCTTCAGGCTCGCGATGTCTTTGTCGGTGATCTGGATTGCTTCATCGCTTTCGCCCACCATATCCACCACGTGCGTGAGTGGCTCGCCAGCAGGCGTGATCTGCACCTGCCGATAGATTGACCCTGCGATGAGCGGTGAATCTACAAGCCGTGTGAGCGACACGGGCTGGAACTCCACGGAACTCCCATTCTGGTGCGTGGGTGTGAGCGCGGTGCCAAACTTCCAGCCTTCCGGCAAACGCACAGATGCCGCTACCTGCACAGAATCCGTGGTAGCTCCTTTGGGGTACAACACTACCTGATTCCACAGCAGATCCAGCACTTTGCTGGACGCCAGCGAACTTTTGCCATTGTAAGTAATCGTGTCATACGAAACGTCAAGTTCCTTCACTCCCGCAGGAACCTGCAAGTGAAAGGCATACATGTCTTCCAGATCACGCTGCCATTCCAATTCTGTGCCACCGGCTTTGAAGTGAATCCCGGTAAAATTCTGGATTGGGCCGGTTGGCCGATGATTTCCGGGAATCCACTTGGGATAGACGATTGTGACCGCGCCAGAAGTTACTGGAATGGTAAGCGTGGCATGCAGGATGTTCCGCGGTGCGTCAGTGGCATCAACATTGAGGCGTTCTGAAACGTTAGGTTGCCCCCACGCCATGAGGCTAAAGAGAAGAAACGCAACTGCCAGCTTGCATGGATGAATGGCCATGAATGCTCCTGTAAAAGATATTGAAGAACGGCTGCATCAGAAACAGAAAACCCGTTATGGTACCTTTTTGCTGAGGTACTTGCGAGGCAATTTCAATCCCTCTGCGATGAGACCACGATGATAAAAGACCGCTTCTCAAGGATTGTGTTTCTGGTGGCTGGGATTTACGGCCTTATTGTGCTGCTGCCGGGATTCTTTGGCGAAAAAATGCTGGCGGAAAAGATGCCACCCGCAGTCACGCATCCTGAGTTCTACTATGGCTTTTTTGGCGTGGGGATAGCCTGGCAAGTTGCGTTCTTGATCATCTCCCGCGATCCGCAGCGCTTCCGGGCGATCATCCCTGCGGCCATCTTGGAAAAACTTACTTATTGCGCGGCGTGTGCCGTGCTGCTTGCGTTAGGCCGTACTCCGCCGATCATCGCGCTTGGCGGAGTTGGGGATTTCATTCTGGGAACACTGTTTACTATTTCATATTTCAGGCTCAAACCGGCGCAAGCTCAATAATTCAGGAGAAAACATTGCCTACTCACATTGACAAGCCCGCCAGGATCCAGGCAGCGGGCAATATGCCCAAGATCATTGACGAATTCTTTGGCCGCATAAATTCAAAAACGGAACGGCTCAGCATCGCACACATGCGCAGCCCCGCAGGATGGCATGAGCCAGGGCAAACACCGGAGTTCGAGGAATATACCATCGTGATTCGGGGCAAGCTCCACGTGGAGCATAATGGTGGATCTTTTGACGTTTCTGCGGGACAGGCAGTAGTGGCCCATCCCGGTGAATGGATCCAATATTCGACTCCGGACGAAGCGACAGAGTACATCGCAATATGTCTTCCGGCGTTTTCTCCTAAGACGGTCCATCGCGATGACGCGCCGGATAAATAAAAAAGGCGGCCCAATTAAGGACCGCCTCGCTTCGCTCTAGTAAGGTGCGGTTAAACACCCCTGGAGTTCTAACAGTTATTTAGGGTTGCTCATGTTCGACTTGTCGGACTTGTCCGGCGTGCTGGCAGAAGCAACTTTCAGGTGGTTCTTTACTTTCAGTCCGCCTGAGTTCTCTTTCGCGATGCGCTCAGCTGCGTCCTTCGCGTCTTTGCTGGGCACCGTGCCGGTCAGATCAACCGACTTGCCATTCTTTACGTCTACCGTAACGTTAGCGCTGGCCAGGCTGGGATCCTTCTGGATCGCGGACTGGATGGTGCCCTGAACGTCGCCATTGGCGGCGGCAGGAGCAGCGTCACTCTGCGGCATTTTGTTCTGATCAGGAGTCTGCGTGTCAGACTTCTTCTGGTCAGTATTGGGCAGTTGTTCCGGCGAATTCGCAGGAGATGAGGTAGAAGGCTGCTGCTGGTCCGGCATAGACGACGGCTGCGACGTCGAGCTCGGCGCTGTGCTTGGAGCGGTGCTCGGCGAAGATGGCGTGCTTTGCGCGATTGCGAAACCGCTACCCAGTGCTACGATCAATGCAAGCTTATTGAAATTTCTCACTAGTGTTCCTCCGTTTTCTGTTGTTCTAGATTTCGGGCCCCTCGGCAACGGATACGCGTATTACCAAGGATGAGCGACGAAGCTCGCGTAATCGGGGCCATTTATGGCGTCACAGAAAAATTAGATGCCTCTCTCAAGGGCGAGTTGGCTCATCAGAGACGGATTCGAGAGCTGCTGAAACGCCCTGAAGAAGGTGCTTTTGGGCGAACTTAGCGCTTTAGCGCGGATCTTTAAGGCTTAGGGACGAAGTGAATTGCTGCTCAGCGGCCTTTCCGCTGGTATATTTGTCGACCACGAACAGAGCTCGCTTCCAGAACTTAACCGCTGCAAGCACAATGTGTAACGAGAAGAGGAAAACATGCTGAAATTATTTATGAGCAAGCTGCATTTTGTTCTGCTAATTCTTTGTTCGGCCACAATCTGTTGTTTTGCCCAACCACAACCGCAGCCAACAATCAAAGACTTCATCCGTGTGCAGTCTCCCGTGATCGCGCTGGAGCACGTACGCGTGATTGATGGCACGGGCGCGGCGGCAAAGGCTGACCAGACAATCGTGATCTCCGGCGGAAAGATCACGGCCATGGGCAATGCAGGAGTGGTGCCCGTGCCGGCCGATGCAAACCACATGGACATGACGGGATACTCTGCGCTGCCCGGTTTGGTGGGCATGCACGATCATCTTTTTTATCCCGGTGGAGGCGGACTCTACCATGACATGCCGTACAGCTTTCCGCGGCTCTATCTGGCGCTGGGCGTGACGACGATCCGCACCACCGGCAGCATGGAGCCTTACACGGATCTGGAAATCAAGAAGGCCGTGGACGCGGGAAAAATGCCGGGCCCAAAGATCAACGCCACTGGACCTTATCTGGAAGGCGAAGGCATTCCTTTGTTGCAGCTGCACCAGCTTACCAGCCCCGATGACGCCACCCGAACGGTGGACTATTGGGTGGCAGAGGGTGCGCGTTCATTCAAGGTTTACAACTTCATCACGCGCGCTGAACTGAAAGCCGTGATTGATGCTGCGCATAAGCACGGCATCAAGGTTACGGGGCACCTGTGCTCGATCGGCTTCCGCGAGGCCGCGGAACTTGGCATTGACAACCTAGAGCACGGGCTGACGGTGGATACGGAGTTTCATCCAGACAAAAAACCCGATGTTTGCCCGAACCCAAACCAGGCTGCTGCGGCGGCAGCCAAACTTGAAGTAACAAGTGAGCCAATCCAGACGACGATCAAGATGCTCATCGCCAAACACGTGGCCGTAACTTCAACGCTGCCGGTGTTTGAACAGATTGTTCCGTCAAGGCCAGACGTACCGCAGAAGGCGCTGGATATGCTGAGCGACGAAGCCGCCAAAGCGTATCACGCGAACCGCGAGCGCGTGGCCAACAACCAGCAGAGCCCGTGGCCAGCGATGTTCCAACGCGAGATGGAATTTGAACGCGCGTTTGTGAAGGCTGGAGGAACGCTGCTTGCAGGACTTGATCCAACAGGCATTGGCGGCGTTATTGCCGGCTTTGGCGATCTGCGAGAAGTTGAACTGCTGGTGGACGCGGGCTTTACGCCGATGGAAGCCATCAAGATCGCGACGCTCAACGGCGCGCAGTTTCTGGGAGTGGACAATCAGATTGGTTCACTGGCGCCGGGAAAGCAAGCGGACATCATGCTGGTGAAAGGCGATCCTTCCAGCAAGATTGCCGACATAGAAAATGTTGAGCTGGTGTTCAAGGACGGCGTGGGTTGGGATTCAAAGAAGCTGATGGATTCGGTGAAAGGGCAGGTGGGGGTGAGGTAGTTGTTTTTGAAATCCCGAGCGAAGCGAGGGAACCCTATAGCAACAACGAAATGAAACAAAGTGTGTGGGTGGAAGTCTGTTAAACGATAGGGATCTCTCCACCTTCGGTGTCGAGATTTAGAAAATTTACCGCGTGTCCAGACTCTCCACCCAGACGCTAACGGCATAGCCATCTTCTTCTTCAGCCAAAGCTTTCTCCCAGCCGGCGCCAAGTTCAGGAAGAGGAGTGGTGCCTTGAATCCGCGCGAATACTTTGAGGGTCGGCTCTTGGCAGGGGATTTGCATGTGGATGATGCCATCGATGAGTTTGACTTCGCAGGTTGGCTCGCAGGTTCTGATGAATTTTTTGCGCAGCGCCAGCAGAGATGTGTACCAATCGAGCATCGGATTCTCACCCTGCGTGAGCTGCCAATTCAGTTTTGATCGCTCGAAGGTTGCGGGATCCTGCGGATCGGGCACCGCGTCATTGGCGAAATCGAAGTCCTTGAACTCCTGCTTGCGGCCTTCACGCACAGCGTGCTGCAACGCGGGATCGCCGTAGTCAGTAAAGAACAGAAAAGGATTAGGCTCGTCATATTCCTGGCCCATAAAGAGCAGCGGCGTTTCTGAAGCAAGAAGCAATAGCACGGCGGCAAGCATTCGCGCGCCGCGCGGGACAAGCACAGTAAGTCTTTCGCCTTTGGCGCGATTGCCAACCTGATCATGGTTCTGGATGCAGATTACATGCGCAACAGCGGGCATGTCTTTACTGCTTGAGCCGCGCGGGCGTCCTCCCCAGAACTGAAACGGCTCACCCTGAAAAACAAAGCCGTGCGTAAGTGCGCGGGCTATCTGCTCCGGCCGACCAAAATCCTGGTAATAACCTTTGCGTTCGCCAGTGAAGAATGCGTGGATGGCGTGATGAAAATCGTCACTCCACATTGCGTCCAGTCCATAGCCCCCAGCTTCAGGGGCACGGACAATCTTGGGATCGTTTTCATCGGTCTCAGCAATTACGCAGACGTGGCGGCCAAGTTCCTTCGCCAGCGCAACGACATCAGCTTTAATTTCGGCGAGAATGTGCCGCGGTGAATCGTCTTTAATGGTCTGCACCGCGTCCAGGCGCAGGCCATCCATGTGATACTCGTGCACCCAGTAAAGAGCGTTTTCAGCAAAGTAGCGGCGGACACCTTCACACCCGGGCTGATCATAATTAATGGCCTCGCCCCAGGGCGTCTGATGCTTGGCGGTGAAATACGGGCCAAAGAGCCGCAGGTAATTGCCTTCATTGCCCAAGTGGTTGTAAACCACGTCAAGAATCACGGACAGGCCGATCGCGTGCGCTGCATTCACCAGACGCTTGAGGCCCTCGGGACCGCCATAACTTGCCTGCACCGCGTAGGCCGAAACGCCGTCATAACCCCAATTGCGTGTTCCGGGAAAAGCTGCAACCGGCATGATTTCGATTACGGTGATGCCGAGTTTTTTCAGATAAGGCAGCTTGGCGATGGCTGCATCGAAGGTTCCTTCCGGAGTGAATGTGCCAATGTGAAGCTCGTAAATTACGTAATCGCGCAACGCAAGGCCGCGCCAGGCGGAGTCAGTCCAGGCAAAACTTTCGGGATCGACGATCTCTGTTGGCCCGTGCACGCCTTCCGGCAGCAGCCGCGAAACGGGATCTGGCACTGGCTTGTTCTGATCGACGATGTAAAAGTATTTGTCGCCGGGACGCGCAAAGGCTTGGAGAGCGAAATAGCCGTCGGACGATTGCATTGGCCAGTCATGCTGGCCTTGATCGTTGATCAGGCGCACCGTCACGGTTCTTGCCGAGGGTGCCCAGACGCGGAAGTCGCAGCTATCGCCGGCGAGATTGGCGCCGAGCATTTTAGTCTTTACTCTGCTAGACAAGGCGTTGCTAAGTGTCCGGGTTGTCACGTATGTTGAGAAGGACTCAATACTTTTCAGGATGCATCAACCCAAAAAGCCAGAATTGATTTTAGCTTCATCTTCACCGCGACGGCAGGAGTTGTTGCGCGAAATCGGCATTCCGTTTCAGGTGCATGCCGCAAACATCAATGAAGACCAAATAGTGGGAGAGGCGCCAATCGCGTATGCGCTGCGGTTGGCGCGGCAGAAAGCGCAGACCGTAGCAGCGCACTATCCGCAGAGCTACGTGTTAGGCGCGGATACGATTGTGGTCCTGAAAGCCGAGGTCTTGGGCAAGCCGAAAGATCAAGCTGATGCAGCGCGCATGCTGCGGCTGCTTTCCGGACGAGAGCATGAAGTCACGACAGCCGTAAGCCTAGTTGCGGCAGGCACGCTCGTTCAGACGCGTGCCAGCACAACAAGAGTTTTTTTCCGTGAAATTAACGAAGCCGAGATTCAGCAGTATGTCGCCGGCGGTGAACCAATGGACAAAGCCGGATCATACGCCATCCAAGGCGGCGCTTCACGCTGGACCGACCGCATCGAGGGGGAATTTTCCAATGTGGTGGGATTGCCTCTGTCTTTGGTGACAGAGATGTTAAGAACTACCGGGCTAATGAAAAGCTGATTATTTCTTTTCAGCTGGCTGGGCCGTGCCCTGCTCGCCATCTTTCATTGCGCCCTTGAAATTCTTGATTGCGTCGCCCAGGCCTTTACCCAGATCGCCCAGCTTGCTAGGACCAAAGAATATCAATGCAATGACCAAAATGATCAGCAGTTCGGGTACACCAAGTTTTCCACCAAACATTGTTTTGCTCCGTCCAGGAAACGCCTTGAAGCAGGCTTCCGTGGGTCTGTTGTTAGATTCAAGAAGATTGTAGGCCAACCAAACTGGCGAGTCAAAGAAACATTGAAAACTAAGGACTTTAAGTAACTCAGTCTTAAGTTCTTTAATAAATCCTTATGTTTCATAGACTTTGGATTAAGGTGGTGAGTAAGGCCGTGCGCTGAGGAAGCTCCTGGATTACGACGGACTCATGAGGAGCATGGGCCCCTTCGCCCAGCGCGCCCAGCCCGTCCAACGTGGGAACGCCTAGGGCCGAAGTAAAGTTCCCGTCGGATCCGCCGCCGGTGGAAGACTCCTCCAGCTTCCATCTCATGGTTGTGGCGATGTCGCGGGCAAGGTTGAAAAGCCTCACCGTGCCCTCCGTCCGCTCCATGGGGGGGCGATTGATGCCTCCACTCATCTCAATAGAGCAGTCCGAATCAAAAGGTTTGAGCGCGGCAAATTTCTTTTCCAGTTCCGTAGCGTCTGCGGCGCGGGCAATGCGCAAGTCGACCTCAGCCCATGCTTCCGCCGCGATCACGTTGCTGCGCGTCCCGCCTTGGATCACGCCGGGGTTCACGGTGATTCCGCGCACAAGGTCGGTAAATTTCACGATCTCCAATAGCTGGCGCGCCAGCTCAACAATGGCGCTGCGACCTTTTTCAAAGTCCACTCCAGAGTGCGACGCCCGGCCGCGCACCCGGATCGTCATATCGCCCACGCCCTTGCGCGACGTTTTTAAATGGCCTTGCGGCCCCTGTGAAGGCTCCAGCACCAGCACAGCTTCACAGTCTTTGGCCGTGGCTTCAACAATCGGGCGGCCCGTTGTGCTGCCAACTTCTTCGTCAGTATCAAGCAGGATCGTTACCGGACGGTGCGCAGCACCGGATTCCTTCAGCCCGCGCAGGGCAAAAATCATCATGGCAATTCCGGCCTTCATGTCATACACGCCGGGGCCAAAGGCGCGACCTGCTTCCATGCGGAAGGGCATGTTGGCCAGCGTGCCCATGGGCCAGACCGTGTCAAAGTGTCCCAGCAGCAGCACCGGCTTGCCGGCGCCGTCGGAAGCTCCGCCGGCAAATTCAGCCTTCAGGTGATTGCCCGCTGCTTCCTGCAGATAGAAAGTTACCTGCCCGCCAAGTCCCTCAAATGCCTCAGCTAGGAATTCACCCATGCGGTCCACTGCGGCTTTGTCGTCACTGGGCGACTCAATCTCTACCATCTTCCGCAGGAGAGACAGCATTTCGCCTTCATGCTGCTGGCAGAAAGCAAGGTAAGCAAGAGCGGATTGGCTATCTGTTCCGTTCATATCTGATGCGGCAATCATAAATCCTTTTTGGAAAGGGGTTTCAGACCAGCGTTCATCTGGGCAAAGTCGCGGTAAGGGCTTTCCGATCAGCCAACCACGCGCGATCACCCGATTTCTTCCTCCGGCTCGAATTGCACGTTGCCCACATTGCTCATCGCCACTTGTAGAACGTAAGCCAGCTTTGTGGCGACCTTCTCTTCCAACGTCCCGTCCACCAGTCCCTGCGCTGTTTTGGTAAGCGCCACCTGAATTGAATTCGCATCGTCCAGAGCCGGCAGGCTGAACTTCGTCGGACGCGCCGCCTCCATCGCCAGGTGCATGTTGCAATACTTCTGCCCTCGCACCCTCGGCGCACGGCAGGGCCGTCCGCCGCTTCTAGGATACTCGCATCGCGGAGCCCGGTTCGCCTTCTCCAGGTTGTCCCGCAGCATCGTGAACACGTCGTGCCGCTCGCCGTCCACCAGCTTCGCCGCCGCCTCTATCGCCGGATTTTGCTCCAGCAGCTTCTGGCACGCGGTAAATGTCTCCGCCAATTGCGTAAAGAGCCGCGCCGCCTCGGTTGAAGGCCACTGTTCTTTCAGCTCTTCTTCCTCCTCTCGCCGCCTGCGCTCGTCCCGCATATTGAACATCCGGCGCATGTCCTCGCCGGTTTTCACCGTCTCTCCCCACAACCGCTCTTCTTCTTCAGTAAACCCGTTATAGTTCTCTTCCGATTTCGGCATATGCGCTCCTCAACATTTAATTGATCCGGTTCCGATCCGTGTCATCAGTGCAAATCAGTGGTAAGCATTTGCTCCCCCGCCCGGCCTTTTTACGCCTTTTGTTGCAAACAAAGCCACTTCTTCCATTCAACGCTCGCATGGCCCCTGCGTGCCCCTTGGGCGACGCTTGGGCCACCCTTGGGCCACCCAATCCCAAACCCAAGCTCAACCCCAAGTTCAACCCAAATTGTGGAGCGCAGGCGCCCTCGCCTGCGACGATTAGGGCTTTGATCTGACGGCCATACCTTCCCCGCACGGCTCTCACCCTTCCATGGCAACCCATCTGCCATCGGCTGATGGGTCGTAGCCCAAAAACACGAACACCCGGCCCAAAGGCCGGGTGCTGAATTTATCTCAACGCGAATATAGCACGAATACGATGCAAGTCCAAGGAATTTTTCTTTTTCGTTATATAGCAGTTCGCAAATGCATCCTTACACGTAGTGGAGTCGGGCATGCATGCGGTAACCCTGCCGAAGAAATCTGGCTTCAGCCGTGTGCGGCTGCGGCAATGGCAACTGCGAGAGACGAAGGCTCTGAGCTCAGGTCTGATCCGAAGCAGAGGGGATGTTCGACCAGGACATCTTCAATCGCGCGTTTAGCCCCGCATTCGCTCGACCAAGCGCCGCCAGTTTTCACATGACCAATTTAGCGATGGCGGAAGTTGAGAGCCGTGTAGCTGTTGTGTGCATCTCTCGGCTAAGCTTTTTGCGGCCTCTGCCACGCGCCTACCATCCTTTTCCCGAGGGCCTTCCTGAGCTTCGTCAGTTGACCCGGTTAGTAGAAACTGTATCCAGTTTTCAAGACGATCCTTCGCAAACACAAACACTACCGTTTCGAATTCATCTCTTGTAATTCCATTCTGTTCAGCACTCATCCAAAACGCCTGCCGCAACTGTTGTCCGTTATCCATATTATCGTCAAGGTCGGCCCACACCATCAGAGTCGTGTGAGCTCCCATTGCAAGACAAGATCGCAACTCCTCAGGCATCCGGGCAATCAAACTATTTCGTCCTCCGCAGTCTATGGGGCGAAATTTATTGCTTCCTTTCCATGGCCGTATCCAAGCTGGATCGAGGGCCTTCAGCAGTGCGCAGATAAAAACCGGGTCAATACTGCGCCCCTTCTCGCCTTCGTGAAGACACACAATTTGTGTGCGACTAGGCACGAACCCACCCTCTTGCAATTGCCTCGCCAGCAGTAAGACCTGCAGGAATCTTCAGCGGCCCAATACGTGTGGGCGAAGTGTGGTTGTCCCGCCACAGATAACGTCCGAAATCTTCGCCCGCATTACTTAGAATTTCTGGGTGATGAGAAATGGCAATGGCTTGGTGATTTCTATCGAGCAATTCCCTGAGAGACAACACCCACGGCTGAAGTTCGGGAAGCCCTACGTAATTATCGGGCTCATCAATCAAAATTGTTTGCGCTACCTCAGTCGCTAAGGCGGCACGCACCATATACAGGCCTACAAGCGCCTTTTCACCGTCTGAAAGCGGGTCAAAGGCCAGAACTCCCGATTTATGGCCGTTTGAACCTCCAAACCGGAGTTGCAGCGCTTTGGCGTTTAATCCTACATCCTCTAGGCGGAAGAATTTGAAATCAGGCCACACTTCCTGCAGCGAATCGCGCAAGTTGTCCGTCCATTCCTGATTTAGAGAAAGAGAACGGTACCATGAAGTAAGATTGCTTAGATACAGGTCAGGCCGTTTTGATTCGCTTTTGCTCTCCTTCTCCATGGTGCGCGGGTTTGGGCGCAAAATTAAAAGATTGGAGAGTGCGTCCTGAAGAATTTTGATCTCGCGCCTGCTTCCCGTGGGTTCAATCGAGGCTAGGGCGGCCTGCCGCCAATCAAGTGGAAAGCCTGTTTGCGCGCCACCAATTTTCGAAAAGCGCACGCCTTCAAGATCGCGATCAAAGAGACTCCGTCGGTCGCACGATGCTCGCTCTCGTACAATTCTAGGCTTCAGGCTAGCGACTTGTTCAATGTGAAGAAGATAGTCAAAGGAATGCCCTTCAGCAGTAACGCCCAGTTCGAATTCCTGGACTGTACTGTCCAACCAGTTGGTAAACTCCAAGTTTGGAACATCCCATTCGCCGGTGCCGCCAAGATAACCAACTCCAGTGCCGAGATTGCGGACTAGGTCGAGAGCGTCAAAAACGGAGCTCTTGCCGGCTCCGTTTGGACCGCACAGCACTCCGAAAGAATCAAATTGCGTCTCGAAGGCAACTAGGCAGCGAAAGTTGTTAGCGTAGAGCCTCGTTATCATGGAATGATTCTAACCGCATTTAATCCGACGTCAATATTGGCCGTGAACGGCAGCAGAGATGAGGCGGGCTTTCTTACAATCGCGCCGCCAACACAACTACATGCTGTTCCGAGTGTCCGAACCACCATTGCCGTCAAAGTTTGTGGAACACCCGCAGTGAGGACCGAGGAATCGGCTCCGCTGCTCTTCAGGGTCAGTACAATCCTGTGCAGGTTCGTTCTTCTCCGTGCCTCTGTGCCTCCCTGGTTAAAAGCTCCGCAGAATTGGCGCGGATGCTGATCGCCAATATGAAGCGCTGAAAAGGGTTCGCTTTCCGCTTTGCTGACCGAACACGCGACGGTTATACTCCGCACTTGCTCTTTTAACTTGCAGACCTGAAAGGCCGCCGCGCCGAGCACCTGAGGCAGCCTATAAATATGGATGTGTTACGCGCAGAAACCGAGCGGTTATATGCCAAGGGGGCGCTACCTCCTGAGGTGGCGGTGCATGCGCGCCATGCGTTCAGGGATTTCCATGAGGCGCTTACGCGCGGCGAGATCCGGGCCGCCGAAGGTTGACGGTCATTGGCGAGTAAACGCATGGGTAAAACAGGATATTCTGCTCGGCTTCCGCCTGGGCGAGTTAGAGGAATCCGGCAGCGGGCCACTCAGCTTTGTGGATAAAGATACGTTTCCCGCCCGCCATTTCAGCGTGTCAGATCGAGTGCGCGTGGTCCCCGGCGGATCGTCGATACGCAGCGGCCCTTATATCGCTCCGGGCGTGATTTGCATGCCGCTGGCCGAAGTGGTGATAGAGCACGACAAGTTGCATAACCCGCCTGTAATCTTACTGATGGCGAGAATTGAAATCGGCCTGCCACCCCCTCAGGCCCATAAAGCATCCACTCTCAGAAGGGAAAGACGGAACCGTACTCGGTTTAGGGGGAACCGTGGCTTTGGTATTGTGCACTGGTATTGATCCTGCGGCGCTTGAAACCAGAAGAGTCATTCTGGAGAGGGCTGGTCATCATGTGATTTCTGCCACCGGAGAGCAGGAACTTGAAGACGCGTGTGTTGCTTACAGGATTGATGCGGTCGTGATAGGAGATAGCTTGTCGCCCAAAGCGAAGGTGCGGGTCCTCACCTTGGTTCGCAAAAATTGCCCTTCATCGAAAATCCTGGAACTGTACCCGCAAAAGGGTCGAAAAACCCTTGACGAGGCCGATGCGTGGTTGCCGATACCCGCAGATAACCCGCACGATTTTGCAGAGTTGATCACTTCTTTGACCCAGACACGAGCCGTGGGCGGATTTTGAAGAGAAAGAGTTCCCAGCAAATTTCGGCTGCCCTGGTTTTGCCTTGAATAAATTCAACTTTGGTTGAATCGGATACCCGCCGCCGCACACCACAGACGTACCTTCAGCATCTCTGTTAGTCCGCGGCACATCGTAGCTTCGGCCACCTTCTAAAGAGTACCTGACGAAAAAACGGCAGCCCAGGTTCGAGCTGCCGTTTCCCGACGAAGGAGCGCCCTCAGAGCGCCTTGGAGAAAGTCGTTTACTGCACGTTCACGTTTTCCGTCAGCCGGTAAAGCTTGCCTGCCGTGTCCCATGCCTGGACCACCAGGATGTGAGTGCCTTTGGCAGCGGAGATTGGCTGGTCAAAGGTCGGGCCGGAAGATGCGCCTACCTGCACGCCGTCAATATAAGCCTTCATGGCCGTGATCGATGCCGTATTGTTCTGGACGCTGGCGTTCACCCGGAAAGGAGATTGCACATCGTCACCATCATTAGGAGTGCTTTGATAGATCCCGGGGTTGCAAGTGCTTCCCTTAGGCGGACAGTCAGCTTCATAGTACGTCTTTAGGCTTACGCTGCTCTTGTAAATGGTGTTGTTGGTGTCCCAGGCCACCACTGTGAAGGTGTGCGTGCCGGGCAGGGTACTGATCGCGCCGCCGGTGACGCTGGTTTGGCCGGCAGCAGGTGCGAAATCAAAAACGTCGGTGCTGTCGACATACGCGCGGACGAATTTTATGGCTGTGTTGCCTTTGAATCCGGCAGTGAAGCCGAGGTTCTGTGACACCACGGATCCTGTGGCAGGGGCGCAGATGCGAACGCCCACCCCAGTGACAGGGCAGCTAAAAGGCAGGTTGCCGGTGACGCTGAAATTTTCTGATGCCTGATAGAGATGGCCAAAGTCGTCCCAGGCATTAATGACGAGGTGATGCGTGCCATTGGCGACGCCGCCCTCAAACAAGCTGAGTGAACCGCCGCCATTCTGGAAGATGAGCTTGTTGTCGATATAAACCTTCATGGTGGTGATGCTTCCGGAAGTCGGATTGGCGACGGCTTCAATGTGTGGGACCTGGTAAATGGTGGAATTTGCGCTGGGCTGGCAAATCGCCAGCTGGCCGCTGGCCGGTTCAGGACAGGCAGCGGATGCTTGCAAAGAAACGCAAAGTGCAAACGCGACAACCGCGAAGCTGATTTTAAGAGTGTGCAGGGATGGGTACTTCATGACTGATGGGGCCCTCTACAACCGGAAATTTGAAGATCGTTATGCAACGGGTAGAAGCAATTTAAAAGCCAAGTAGCTGCTCTCTGAAAAGTCGCTTCGGCAAGCAGAGTAGCTGCACAAAAAGTACAAAAAAGAGAACTAAAATACCCAAGGAGAGTAGATGAAGGATTAGGGGAGATTGCAGGTTGGTGAAAATCGCTCTTTCGGGAGCAAGTTCCAACCGGACGGCAAATCCTCTATAATTCGCGCTTCAGAATGAGTGAAACCACAAATTTGAACTCAACAGCCGAATCTCCTGCAGCTGATCTCAAGGCCGGACCGCTTGATATCAACCAGATCATGGCCATTCTTCCCCACCGTTACCCCTTTCTGCTGATTGATCGGGTCTTGGAGATGGAGCGTAAGAAGAAGATTGTGGCCATTAAGAATGTCACCGTGAATGAGCCATTCTTCGCGGGCCATTTTCCTGAGTTTCCCATTATGCCCGGTGTGCTGATTGTGGAAGCCATGGCCCAGGCGGGTGGCGCCATGCTGCTTACGGAGGTTGAAGACCGCAAAGACAAATTGATTGTCTTTACCGGGATAGAGAAAGCGCGTTTCCGCCGGCCGGTGGTGCCCGGTGACCAGCTCCGGATTGAAGTGGTGATGCTGAGCTGGAAAGAAGGCGCTTCACGCATCGCCGTACGCATGGAAGGCAAAGCCTTTGTGAACGGCAAAGTGGTTTGCGATGGCATGGTGAGCGCGCAATTGGTATCGCTCAAGCGCGGACAGCTGACCTCAGAATCCCCCGCTGAAATTACGGAATGATCAATCCCAAAGCATGGTTCACTCAAGCGCGATGATTCATCCCACGGCAATCATAGATCCCAAAGCGCAGGTGCACGCAACCTGCTCCATTGGGCCGTATTGCCTCGTAGGCGCAGGCGTGCAACTGGGCGAGCACTGCGAGTTGATGGCTCACGTCGTAATTCATGGCCCTACAAAGATTGGTACACACAACCGCTTCTTCCCTTTTTGCGCGATCGGCGGCGAACCCCAAGACCTGAGCTACAAAGGTGAAGAAACCCGCCTGGAAATTGGCGATCACAACGTGATCCGTGAATATGTAACGCTGAATCGCGGCACGGCCAAAGGCGGTGGTGTAACAAAAATCGGCAGCCACACGCTGATCATGGCCTATGCGCACGTTGGCCATGACTCGGTGATCGGCGACCATGCCATGCTGGTGAATGCGGCAACGCTGGCCGGACATGTGATCGTGGAAGAATGGGCCGTGGTTGGGGCGCTGTGCGCTGTCCATCAGTTCACCCGGATCGGCGCACACTCTTATATTGGCGCGGGAACCATCATCACCAAAGATGTCCTGCCCTTTTCCAAATGTGTCTCGCCGCGCGATGTCAGGACTTACGGCCTGAACTCAGTAGGACTGCAACGCCGTGGCTTTAGCGACGAGCGCATTCGCAAAATCCATCATGCTTTCAGGGTGCTGCTGAATTCCAAATTGAATACTACGCAGGCGCTGGAAAAATTGAAGTCGGAAAATGACCGTGGTGAAGACGTGGACATGCTGCTGCGATTTATTGAAGATTCAGAGCGTGGAATTATTAAGTAGAGATCAGAGCAGTAGCGGAACGAAGACACAAAATTACGCTGCCCTTCCCCGGCGGTCTGGGGCAGGATTGGGTTCTTCAACTAACCTCAAGGTGGGGCGTTCTGCTGTCGGCTTATTTGGCAAATCTTCTTCAGTCAATGGCCGGCTTTCCGGCGAGTCGGCTTCGTTCAGGTCAGGCGACGTATGCTTTTCCGCGCCTCTGATCAAAGCGTCGGCATAACCTAAATAATGGCGGACGTAGGTTTGCTCCTCAGAACTTAGATCGGCATCGACTCGGTCCATCAAGACCTCATTCTCTGACGTCATGCCGGGAATTTTGTATCGGCCATGGCGCTTCTTGAACGGGACAAGATTTTTGCTTCTGAGTTGGTCTGGAATTGCCCGCATTGTTTACTCTGTAGTTATGATGCTGGCGCCAAGGGTTAGGTGTACTTACCACTGAAGAATTAGACCAAACAGGACAATTGATACACTGATTCAGAATGGCTGAGGGGCAAAAACTTGGGCTTATTGCAGGCAATGGCAGTTTTCCTTTGCTGCTGCTGGATGCGGCGCAGGCACAGGGCGCTCAGGTGATCGTGGCCGCCATCAAGGAAGAAACTTCCCCTCTCATCGAGAGTCGCGGGGCAGCCCAGGTACAGTGGATGTCACTCGGTGAGCTCAGTAAGCTGATTGCATTCTTCAAGCGTGAAGGCGTGAGCACCGCGATCATGGCCGGGCAGGTCAAGCACAAGCAGATTTTCTCTTCTATCAGGCCTGACTGGAAGCTGGCCAAGGTGCTTTTGTCTTTGGGAACGCGCAACACGGATTCTCTCATCGGCGCAGTGGCCAAGGTTTTGGAAGACGAGGGCATTCACCTGATCAGCTCCACGTCATATCTGGAACCGCTGCTGGCTCGGCCAGGAGTACTCTCGCGTCGCAGGCCGAATGAAGCCGAGCAGAAGGACATCGAGTATGGCCGTCAGGTAGCCCGCAATCTCGCTCAATACGATATTGGCCAGACTGTCGTAATCGCTGAGGCTGCCTGCGTTGCACTTGAAGCCATGGAAGGGACTGACGCCACCATCATCCGTGCAGGCGAGCTGATGAAGAGCGCGGCTGTAGATGGCGACTCAATGCTCAGCCGCAAGCTGACTGTAGTAAAAGTAGCCAAACCAAATCAGGACATGCGCTTTGATGTCCCGGTGATCGGCCTGAAAACCATTGAAACCATGGCACAAGCCGGAGCAACGTGCTTGGCCATCGACGCCGGGAAATGTCTCTTTCTTGATGGAGACAAGATCATTGCGGCGGCGAATGATGCGGGAGTCGCTGTGGTGGCTGGGTCAGTTCCGGAATGATTGGCAAGTTGCGCCAGCGTGGGCTTACGCCTCTAAATTTTTAACCTGTCTGTTCGTCTGACCGCCGTCTTTTCCACTCTCTCCAGCATTTCCTGCACGCACTTCTGCACTCGATTGGCCCGACCTTCAGGCGTGCCGTAATAAAAGATCCCAAACAAATGCGCCCGCCGATGTGAAGGCGACATGCGCTCCCACTTCTCTCTGGCCTTGGGATTCTGGCGAAAAGCCACCTGCATAATGGGCGGCAGCTCACGCTCGGCTTCCATCGTCTCTATCAACCGTTCGGCAATTTGCTGAGACCTGCGTTTTCTAGCCTCTGAGCTCTTGCATTGCGCAATCCATTTGGCAATTTCAATCCGCCGCGATGGACTCAGCGATTCGTAGTACTTCAACAGCCGCTTTGACTGTCCTAACTCGTGCAGCAGTTCTTTTGCCCGCGGAGGCGCCGGACGGGGACTAGTATCCCGTTGAAGCCAAAATTTCGCGGTCAGTCCTGCTGCCGTCTTTCCACCGGAAAGCAGCTTCTTGTTGACGATCAGAAAGTGATGGCCCTGGCCGTCAGGAAAAAGAGTCCCGCTTAAAGCGAATCCGTTGATTTCCCCCCGAACTTTCATCTGTCCGCGCTTGCCCCAGACTTTGGCAGCGTCAAAAGGAATGCGCGCAATCACCCAACGCAGCCGGTCGGCAGTGCGCTCCAGCACTGCCTCAAAGGTCTTGGCCCGGGAAATCTTGGGCTCTGGCTTGGAAGTGGGCATCAGCCAATAGTCTAGCAAGAGCGTTCAGCCGGAGCTATAAGCGAACCTGCCGCTGGGAGTAGAACAACCTAAGCATCTTTGCGATTGATGTCCCTGGGCGCCTTGCTCTGATCGGTTCGCTTCTCCGTAGGATTTCTGGGTTTCACGGCGCGCTTTTCGAAGTCGTGGGCCACTGAGGGATTCAGATTGCCGCCAACCGTGTTAGGAACTTTGGGAATGTTCTTGCCGGAGGTTTCATTGCGCTGCTGTGTCCGGACGGGCATTTGCAGGACCTTGCTTTCGCCGTGCGGATTCGGGCTCTTCTCTGAAACTTCTTTGCTTGACTGACGTTTTCGTGGCGGGACTACCCGGGGTCCTTTATGCTCTGCCATACGCCACCTCCCTAATCCCAATGAGATGGCAAGGAATGCCGCCGGGTGGCGTAAAAATCGAGAGCTGACGCACACCCGGCTCAAACAATGGCGTTACGCTTCTACCAGACGCGACACGCGTTCTCATGCACCAGAGGCTTGCCTTTGGCGCAGCCAAACGCCTTGGCGAACTCCGGCATGTTAGCCACCGTGTTATTCACACGGTATTTCGGCATGGAATGTGGGTTGGTGAGGATTATGGTGCGCATGACTTCCGGACGCAACTGCGAGCACCAATTATTTGCGAACGATAAGAAGAATCGCTGAACTTCCGTCAGGCCATCGTCGCCTTTGGTTTCCAGCGTTTTTCCCTGCTGCTTCAGGTCATTCTCCAGCGCGATAAGGGCCAGGTAAATCCCACCATTGTCTGCCGTGTCTTCACCCTGGGTAAGGAGCCCGTTCTGCTTCACCCCGGCTTCAGGGATCTCCTGCGTGTATTCGTCTGAGATGCACTTGCCCCGTTCGTCATAATTCTTGGCGTCCTCAGGAGTCCACCAATCATGGAGATTTCCCTGGGCGTCAAACTTGCGTCCCTGATCGTCAAATCCGTGCGTGATCTCGTGGCCAATAACTGCGCCTTCAGCGCCAAAGTTGGTTGCATCGTCCGCCTTGGCATTGAAGAAAGGAGGCTGCAGGATTCCTGCCGGGAAGTTGATGGTATTGAATTGAGGATCGTAATACGCGTTGATCGTGGGCGGTGTCATGGTCCAGTCATAACGGTCAATGGGCTTGCCGATTTTTTGCAGCCAGCGGTTGAACTCAAAGGCCGTGGCCCGGTGTATGTTTTCCAGATAATTATTGGGCGTGATTTGCAGCGCGGAGTAGTCACGCCACTTATCGGGATAGCCGACTTTATCCAGAATGGCATGGAGCTTGGCGCTGGCCTGCTTTTTGGTGGCGTCGGTCATCCAGGTCACGTTTGTGATGTCCTGGTCCAGTGCGCCTTCAATGGCTTTCACAATGCGCAGAACGCGCTCTTTGCTGTCCGGCGGGAAGGCGCGGGCAACATAAGCCTGGCCAAGAGCTTCACCCAGAGCGTTGTCCGCTGAGTGGACGCAACGCCGCCAGCGCGGCGAAAGCTCCGGTGTGCCGGCCAGCGTGTGCGAAAAGAAATTAAAATTTTCGTCAACGAACGCCTTGCCCAGGTACGGCGCGGATTCATGGGCCAGCTGCCATTTAAGGTAGGCTTTCCAGTCGGCCATCGGATGCTCTTGGATAGCGTGCTGCAGGCCGCGAAAAAAATCGGGCGAGGTCACCAGAAACGTCTGTTGCGCGGGGGCATGCACCAGCGTGAGATAGCGCTGAAAATCGAATGACGGTGTCAGTTTCTGGAGCTGCGCCAGCGTCATCTTGTTGTTGATGTTTTTGGGATCGCGCCGTTTCACCACGTCCATGGCGGCATTGGCCAGCTCGGTTTCAATCTGCATTACCGTGGCCGCGTCAGCGGTGGCCTGTGACTGGGATTCGCCGCTGAGCTTGAGCATGTTTGCGATATGCTCCAGATATTTCTTGCGGATCTCCTGCGATTTAGCATCGTCTTTGGAGTAGAAATCCCGGCCGGGCAGAGAGAATCCTGCCTGGTCAAACTGCGCCACCGTCTTTTGCGCGTCGTCATAATCCTGAATGGCGGACAAACCGAACAGCGGAGCAAAGGTGGCATTGTCTTCGGCAACCCACGCGTCGCCGATAGTGGAATGCTGATGGGCGATCTGATCGACCAACTGCGGTTTTGTCTTTAAATCGTCAATGCGCTTCAACTCCGCCTGGAAAGCTTTGGTCGAGCCGTTTTCCACGGCGGCCTCATCCATGCAACTGGTCCAGTAGTCGCCAATCTTCTGCTCCACCGGCGTACGGCCCTGTTTTTTGGCTGCAGTCGCTTCCAGGGTCTGCCGCAGCACTGTTTCATTCCATTGCTGCAACGGCCCCGCGACGCCCCACGCTGCGCGGTCCGGAGGAATGGGATTGGCGGCAAAAAATTTGCTGCATGTGTACTGGTAAAAATCCGTGCAGGGGTCAATCTGGGGATTGACCTGGTCAGCGCTCAAGTGCTCAAGCTTGGGCAGTTCTTCTTGCGTGGAGCTTTTCTGCTGCGAAAACGCAAAGGTACAGAGACACAAGAAAATTACAAGAGATAAGCGACGCATTTAGATTCCTCCTTGAAGTGGCAAAGCGCAGATGGGGCGCCATTTCCGAAAATATACCTATGTGATCAGACGCGTGAACACGAGATTGGTAGTTTCAAGTCAATGAACATCCTACTGGAGCTCTTACTTGCCGGCCTTGGCTTTGGCCCGCTTGTCTCGCTGATCGCGGGACCAACCCTCTTTAATGGTCTGGCGGCTGCGGCCCAGGGCCAGAGCGTCAGCGGGAACGTCTTCAGTGATCGTTGAACCGGCCGCCACGTAAGCGCCTTTGCCAATCCGAACAGGCGCGACCAGGGTGGAATCGCTGCCGATAAAGGCGTTTTCTTCAATCACCGTCATGTGCTTGTTTACGCCATCGTAATTGCAGGTAATGGTACCCGCGCCTACGTTGACGCCTGCCCCAACATCGGAATCGCCAAGGTAGCTCAAGTGGTTGGCTTTGGCGCCGCGTCCCATGCGCGTCTTTTTTGTTTCCACAAAATTGCCTACGTGCGCGCCTTCACCGATTTCGCTGCCAGGACGCACATGCGCATAAGGACCAAGCTGCGCTCCGGCGGCAATGGTGGATTGGTCAACGATGCAACCGGGACGAAACAGCACGTTGTCGGAAATTTGAGAATCGCGAATCACCGTAAAGGAACGTATGCGGCAATCGCAGCCAATCTTAGTGCGGCCGAGAATCTGGACGAACGGTTCAAGAATCGTGTCTGGTTCGATTTCAACATCGTTATCTATCACACAGGTTTCCGGGCGATAGATGCTGACGCCGGCAGCCATGAGATCAGCGCATTTGCGCCCGCGCATGGTGGCATCCAGAGATGACAATTCCGCCAGAGTGTTTG
>JBAVLE010000329.1:0-1909 GCA_049688735.1 Candidatus Angelobacter sp.
GCAGTTTGTGGGGCCACTATAGTCCCACGGACAATCCGCTGGGCACGCGGTTGAAAGCACCCATTCAAGAAGCGGGGAACGTTTCCACCGCCATCGGCCTGGTGAGTCAAAGCGCTTCCGTCGATCCCGACAAATTCGCCGGGGTTTGGGCCTTGAGCGGCACATACGGAGCGTTTACACCGCTCATGTACACCCCGGCGCGTGTCTGGAGTCAACAAAATCAGGACAGCAAATTCCGCGTCGGCGTGCTGCATATTCTCACCGCGCACTCCGGACCTGAAACGGCGGCCGACGCGCGCACCCACTTCGGCATCTTCGCGCCGCAAGTGTGGAAACTGTTTCCGCGAGGCCAGGTGATCAACCTGAGCTTTTGGGATTACAACGACGTTGCGCCAGGCTATTTCGCGGCGGCGGAAATAGCAGCCCGCGACCCGCGCGTGGGCATTATCACTCTGGAAGTTGCGCGACCCGATTTCGCCGTCGCGGATCGAAGCCGTTTCGCCGACTCCGATCTGCGCGCTGCCGCGAAGGGCTTTTACGTGATCCGCGATTTCGCGCCCAACAAGCCGCGCCATGGTTACGTGATCGCGCAGGGATCCAGTTCGACCGTGAATCTCGTGAAAGTGCTGCCGCGACTCGAAGCAGCCGGTGTAAACGTTAAAGTGATCGCTGCCATCAGCGAGGAGTTGTTCGATCGCCAGCCTCAAGCATATCGCGATTCCGTGCTGCCGCCCGAGGCTCGCTACGATCTGATGGTCGTGTCGACAGGCACACGACGCATGTGGCCGCTTCGCAACCTCGGTCCTTTGACCGATGAGTATTCACTTACGTCCGACTTTGACAATTGCTGGAGAACCGGCGGGCTCGAATTGGATGTGATTGCGGAAGCGCATCTCGATCCCGATTCGATCTTCTCAGGCGTGGAGCGATTCGCAAAGCAACACGAGCGGCGCGTCGGCGATCAACGCAAAATGATTGGTTAGTCGAAGAAATTGTCGGCCTTGACTGACGATTTTAGAACTTTCTGCCGCCCGAACCGCAGCAGTGTCGCTACTCGCAAGCGGGCGGCATTGCATGCAACGAAAGCTAAAGAGGCGTGCAGGTTGTCATTGGCCATCCCAAACTGGTCGAGACTGGCTTCGCTTTCGCGGACAAAAAAACAAGACGAATGCGGAGCGAAAGCAAAATACCGGATTCTCCACCGAGATTTATCTGTTGGCGCGAAACTGAGCTGATTTGCAAATCCCAACGAAAGCACCTCATGAGGCGAAAATGGGTAAAACTAAAGTTATCGAAAGAAAGAAGCCGTATCGGCGAGTGCAGAGGTTCACACAGGCAAAGGGAAAACTCATTGCCCAGCGTTTATGAATGCTTGGCAATAAGCGAGGGTTTCGCTTTGGCCGAGGAACACTTCGACGCGCAAATCGTCATAGCCGCAGGCATCGAAGAAAGGTGGGCGACAGTAATCCAGAACCATCATCCGACGTTGCACCTGAAGCCTGATGCAACAGCAAAAGACGTTTTGTGGGAATTGAACGTGAACGGCGGAAGGGTAAATTGAAATGGCCAAGAAGAAAACAGCGCCGATATCTCTGAAAGGCTGGGCAGCTATTGCGAAGTTCATGGGCACAACTCCGGCGTCTGCTCAGACCTGGGCCAAACAGGGGATGCCGGTGAAACGTGAGGGGAGGTTTACCGTTGCCGATCCAACAGAAGTCCAAGCCTGGTTAGGGAAGCAGTCTCACATGGCTGGACCAGCGCATATTCTGACCAACGAGACTGACATCGCAGCCGCCCTCAAGGATTCCATCTCGGCAATGAACCGGAAGAAATAATGTGGCTTGAAACAACAGGTTATCCCCGGCTTGAACCAATTCAATCGACAGGAAATCTTCAAGGCGGTTGAGGA
>JBAVLE010000330.1:0-4538 GCA_049688735.1 Candidatus Angelobacter sp.
GATTCGCACTAAGCTGCCCGGCCCCAAGGCGCAGGCCGTCCTGCAGGGCGATGCGCAGTACATTTCTCCGTCCTATACCCGCTCGTACCCGCTGGTGGCCAAACGCGGCCGCGGCATGATTGTTGAAGACGTTGACGGCAATGAATTCCTGGATTTCTCCGCCGGAATCGCCGTGGTTTCCACCGGACACTGCCATCCCAAAGTGGTGGCGGCAATCCAGAACCAGGCTGCCGAACTGATCCACATGTCCGGCACAGATTTTTATTATGAAAGCATGGTCACGCTAGCGCAACGGCTGAGCAAAGTAGCTCCCATGCCCGGCCCCATTCGCGCTTACTACGGCAACTCCGGCACTGAAGCCGTGGAAGCCGCAATGAAGCTGGCCCGCTACCACACTAAGCGCCAGGGCATCATCGCGTTTTACGGCGCGTTCCACGGACGCACCATGGGCGCGCTTTCGCTCACTGCGTCCAAGGCGCAGCAACGTCGCCGCTTTTTCCCGGTGGTCCCCGGCGTCGCCCACGTCCCGTATCCAAATGTCTATCGCAAGCCGGAAGGCATGACGGCGGAAGAGCACATCGCGGAGTGCGTTCGCTTTATTGAAGACCGCGTCTTCAAGACCATCATGCCGCCGGAAGAATGCGCTGCGATCTTTATTGAACCCATCCAGGGTGAAGGCGGTTACCTGCCGGCCCCCACTGAGTTCATGCGCGAACTGCGCCGCATCTGCGATAAGCACGGCATTCTGCTCGTCGCCGACGAAGTCCAGAGCGGCGCGGGACGGAGCGGTAAATGGTGGGCCATCCAGCACACCGGTGTTGAGCCCGACATCATCACGATTGCCAAGGGCATTGCGTCCGGCATGCCGCTGGGCATAATGCTGGCTCGTGCGGAGCTCATGGATTGGGTCCCCGGATCGCATGCCTCGACTTTTGGCGGCAATCCGGTTTGCATTGAAGCTGCCATGGCGACAATGGACGTTCTGGAATCCGAAGCGATTAAGAACGCCGAAGTTGTAGGCAGCTACATGATGAAGCGCCTAAGTGGTTGGGTGAAAACTCATCCCATGGTGGGCGATGTGCGCGGCCGAGGGCTGATGATCGGCGTGGAAATCGTGAAGGATAAAAAGACCAAAGCCATTGCCCATGACGAGCGCGATCGCATTGTAGAGCTGGCGTTTGAGCGCGGCATCCTCTTCCTGGGCGCCGGTGAGAATTCCATTCGCATTGCGCCTCCGCTGATCGTAACTCAGGAACAAGCGGACATCGCCATGGACGTTCTGGAAGAGTGTATCGCCATCGTTGAGAAAGAAAACAAATAACGCTCAGGTCGCGAATTAGCCGAAAAGACGCGAATCAAAAAGGATTTGGTATGATTCGTGTTCATTTGCGTTGATTCGCGGCTATTTTTATGTCTGCTTCAGGCACGCTAACCCGCTTCACCCTTCGCGCTCTCGATTCCTTCGCTCGACTCCTGCCGCGCAAAGCTTCCGGACCGCAGCATCTTCATACAGGACGCCGGGGTGAAGAAGCAGCATACTTTCATCTCCGCAAACAAGGCTACGTGATCATTGCCCGCAATTACCGCAGCCCACGCAGCCGCAGTGAGCTTGATCTGGTTGGCTGGGACGGCGCGACATTGTGTTTTATCGAGGTAAAGACCCGCACCACGCGCAAGGTCATGCCGGCGGAATTCGCTGTGGACGCGGAGAAGCAGCGCGATCTTTCCCACGTGGCTCGCGAATTCCTCCGCAAAGTCAAGAAAGATGCCCCATTCCGCTTTGACATTGTGAGCGTTTATTTTGAACCGGGACTGGCACCGGATATTGAGTTGTTCAGAAATGCATTTACGATCGCGTAATGCCGCGCATTCAGAGCTGTCTGGAGTCGTAAAATTTGAGACTTTCCCGACAGCGGCTTAAGTCATCAATCTATTAATCTATCGTCTATTGGCGTAAAGAACGTGATTTATGAGGGCACGGACGATTCGTTGCTTTCGGCCTTGTTTCCCGCCGAGCGCAGGTCTAGCGCAAGGCGCAGCACATAATGAACTCCGGAGATCGTAGTGAGTGCCACCGTGGCATAGATGCTCCAGCGTTTTCCCAGGCGCGACCAGTTTGAAAAATTGATTTGATAGATGAGCGCCAGCGGCACACTCAAAATCTGTACGGCGGTATTGGCTTTGCCGAACCAGCTCGGACGGAAAACTCTCATTGTTCCCGTGGCGTAAAGCAAAGTACAGACAATCAGAATGATGATGTCACGGCCGAAAACCAGGATAGTTACCGGCCAGCGAATTATATGCGCTATTGAGAGCATCAAAAACATTGTGCTCAGCAGCAGCTTGTCGGCAATCGGGTCAAGATATTGTCCCAGCGTGGTTTTCTGCTTCAATACGCGCGCCAGCAGGCCGTCCAGAAGGTCAGTGATTCCCGCCACCACAAATATGGCTAGCGCCCATGCATACTTCTGCTGTTGGATCGCGACAACAACGAAGGGGACAAAGATCAGGCGCAGCAGCGTAAGCAAATTTGGAGCGGACTTTAATTGGCGCAGCATTACTGCGGGTCCTGGAAAAATTTAGTCACGTCAAATCCGGTTTTGGCCGCAAACTGATCGGCCAGCGACGGTAATCCGCCATTGCGGGCATCCACTTCCATCCGCTGTACACGATGCATGGGGAAGAACACTGTATTCGCTGACGTTGCTTCCCCTGCTTTCACCATCTGCATAAAGTCATCAAACGACTGCAGGTCCATACCGCGCAGGCTGGCCCCCGCGGGCGTCAAGGCCAATAGCATGCCCCAGAATTTTTCTCGCGGATTTTGCAGCGTAACCAGGACGAGTTGTCCGGAGTTCATGGTATTTGCAGGCCTCTGCCGGCTTTTGCTGGCTCACCTGAAAGAGCATCAAGGGTATCACGCAAGTCGGTCAGAGTGCTCGGGGGCCGGGTAAGCTCTTCAAACAGCCGCTTCCATTGTGTTATATGCCGCAATGGCTTTCACACACTGCTCTGCCATTCTTGCCGCGCCCGCAATGTTTGGATGTCCCACGGCCGAAAGCAGAACCTGGTTCTTCTGCAGGTCGCCTGCGCCAACCAGTTCATACGCCATCCCACGCTCCCCTACCGCTTCGTCCGGCGCCTTGGCAGGATCATTCGATTCGCATTCCCACAATAATGAGTGTGGCGCATAAGCCGCATTCGCTTCCTCAAAGCCGGAATCGACAAAGATCGCCCGCCGCGACACTCCGGCCCGATTCACTTGCGCTACGGCGCTCCGGAAGAGCCCTGTAGAAAGTTTCCAAAAGCGGAGGCAATGCTCTACCAGTTCATTGCGGAAAAGGTCAGGATGAAAAAGCGGCGCAAAACTTACTCCATGCACCAGCGAATAAAGGCTTTCAACCCCTTCAGAACGGCTCAGGTGGCTCAAGGCGGAATAATATCCGAGGACAAGTATCCTGGCATTCGGAAATTTTTGCGTTGCCTGCTGCAGGATTGCCAGCAGGTCATGTCCGCAGTAATTGCGTATGTGCAGCTCAAGCTCGTACTGCGGAATCATGGGATTGAAGACCCGCTGGATCTCGACATCATTGATGCCGCCATTCATTAGCACCCATTGCACGCTCGCGGGATCACCATTGAACTCCTGGAGTTGTTGCAGAATCGTGGGGAAAAAGCACGGAACCTCCGCCGATGGCATGGTCACGGTGTATGAGTCGCGAATGCCGATTTTGGCGCCGGAATGCGCCAGCATCGTCATCTCAGCCCCAAGATGCCGTGCCAGAATGCTGGCGGTTTTGTGCTCATACGTCAGGCCCTGTCCCCAGACCACTGAGTCGCCAATTACAAGAAGGTTCTTCATGCCGTGGCCAGTCTACCAAGCTTTTCTCAATCTTTGCGACCCGCGCTTTTTTAAACGGCTGGGAGAGCTCTCAGGCAAGAGGTGTTAGAATAAAGGACGCCATCCTGTATCTTTAGGCCCGTAGCTCAGTTGGTTAGAGCGCTTCCTTGACACGGAAGAGGTCGATGGTTCGAGTCCATTCGGGCCTACCACTTAACTCAATATCTACCGTGAGAAATCTCAGTCCACACAGCTCCGAGCACCGGAGCCGCGTGGGACAACTCCGTGAACCCCAAGCCTCTCCTTGACATCTTTATGTATACGGTGTAAACATAGTGTCGGAGTTGGTATTTGCCTATCACTGCCAAACGCGCCATCGGCCCTCGACGAGCAAAAGCCCGTCGTTCACCCGCGCCGTTGCACGACCAGATACGCGATGCCGCGCGCGGTCTGTTTGCCCGCGAAGGTTATGAAAGTGTTTCCATGCGACGCATCGGTTCAAAGATCGGCTGCTCGCCCATGGCCATTTATCGCCATTTTGAGAACAAAGAAGAGTTATTGCTTTCAATTTGCGAAGAGACTTTTAGCCGAATGATCCAACTGCTGGATGAGACGCGGCTTCAGCCTGGGACCGCTTTGGAGCGTTTGCGCCGCTCTTTGCGCACTATTGTGGATTTTCATCTGAGCCATCCTAATC
>JBAVLE010000331.1:0-1902 GCA_049688735.1 Candidatus Angelobacter sp.
GATCTCGACCGACAACATCAGATAGGCGACGAGCAAACCGAGAGCCACAGCGGAAGACATGTAGCCGGATAGCGCAAGACCGCCGAGCAGAAAGAAGGCGCTGAAGGCGTCAACAACGTGATCGACGTAAAAGCCATAACGGGGGCGTGAGTGGTCGCGAAAGCGTGCCAGAGTCCCATCGAGGGAGTCGCCCAACCAATTCAGGGCCAGACACAGGACAACCAGGATCAGGCCAAGTCGGTTGCTGGCCGACCACCAGTACGCTGCGCCCGCAGCCGCCATGGAAAGCAATCCAAGCAGGGTGAGATGGTCAGAGTTGATCCATGCAGGCGTCCGGGCAGCCAGCCAGATAAGGGTGCGCTTTTCCGCGTTGGCCAGAAAGCTTTGCTGTATCCGTTTGGCTTCGCGAAAGCTGGGGCGTAAGTTGGTTGGGGTGGATGGCCGAGTGTTGAGCATTTGGAATTACCTCCACAGATCGATAAATCGATAAATTGATTTGCCTGCGACCGCTGACGAGGCTGAGGAAGCTTTGGAAGGAGCTCGCTTTGCCTCCAGACCTCGCCGCCGGTCGTCGCTATGACGGCACAATGCTCCTGGGCGAAATCAACCGGCAATGCACGCCGGCTCAACTGCGGGTAAAACGGAGATCAACAGGTAAATGGCTGAAAGAACGTTACTTAACTGCGCACTGAGGGGGCGGGATCGAAGCAAGATGAGGTAAGTCGCGGCTGAGTCTGGCACAAATCAGGGTGCGCAGCATGGTACCGGTTTGAAGAATCTGCTTGAGCGGGCTGGAGACAGGCAGCAGAATACTAGGCTGTGTTCACTTATAAAGGCGTCGATCACATTGCGCTGGTAACCAAAAGGCTGGCCGCCATGAAGAGCTTTTATATAGAGAACCTGGGTATGACGCTGGAGTTTGAAGGCAAAGCCAAGGCCGGTTACAACGTGGTGACGCTCAGGGCTGGGGAATCATTGATCGATTTGTTTGAAGCCTCGCCCACAAATCCCGCGCCTACGGCCAACCTGAGCGAAGAACACATCTGTCTATCTGCTACAGGATCAAGCATTTACGATGTGATCGCCATATTCAAGCGGAAGAAAATGGATCCTTCGCCAGCAGAGGTCAATACCGGATCAAAAGGCAAAGGGCTTTCTACTTGGGTGCGTGATCCGGACGGACACAAGATCGAAATCAAGATGGATTGACGATGAAAATGGAGGCGAATACGCCTTAGTTTTTGCCCTGCAATCTGTGCAGTGCTGGGCTTCAAGGAAGGCAAGAAAAGCCTGTAGAAATGGGATCGGGACATGAACTTGTGCTTGGTACATGTCCTAATACCATCTTGCAGTGTACTAAGTAAAAGCTTCTAATCACAACTGCTTTCAGTTAGTCAGTACGACAACATAAAAATAAAGACCAGTTGGCGAACCCTCAAAACTTCCCCCGAGTCGCCGATGCTAGTTTTCTCCAGGAGAGTTTATGCAGATCGGTGTCTACGGTTGTGGTTATCTGGGAACTGTAGTGGCTGCGTGTCTTGCCGATTTTGGCGTGCCCGTGACAGCGTATGGCAGCGACTCCGTCAATACCACCTTGCTGGCCAGCGGCATTTTACCCTTCCATGAAAAGAATTTAAGTGACATTGTGCGCCGCGGCGTTCGCTCCGGGCGGCTTATGTATTCCACGCATTTGCAGTCAATGGTGCAACGTGCAGAGATTATTTACCTGGCCGAAGATGCCAACCGGGATATGGAAGCCATCTCAATGGAGATTGCCAACTACTGCGACCACGGCCAGATTCTGGTCCTGGTAACACCTGTACCAGTGGGCACTGCGCATAGGATTGAAGAACGCCTGAAGGCTTCCGGAAAGAACATCACGGTAGTGTCCCATCCGCTGTT
>JBAVLE010000332.1:0-6637 GCA_049688735.1 Candidatus Angelobacter sp.
GCTCAATGACGCTGGCGCTGCGCCCGGCGCCATGGTGCATGTAGTCGGTCCCAAGGACAAGATTTTGGGCTCGGCGATTTACAGCTCGTCGTCGCAGATCACGCTGCGCCTGTTGGGGCGCGATGCCCTGCGAAGTGAAGAAGAGTTGCTGCAACTGGTGCGGCAGCGCCTGCGTGAGGCCGTCTCATATCGAAGCAAAGTCGTCCAGAATTCCGATGCCTGCCGGCTGGTTTTTAGCGAGGCGGACCGGCTGCCGGGGTTGATTGTCGATCGGTATAACGATGTGTTTACTCTTCAGATACTGACGCAGGCATGGGAGGCTGCCGAGAGGAAGCAGACAATCATTGGCGCGTTGAAAGAGTTTGCGGAGGCAGAAAACGTTGTGGAACGCGCAGACGCTCGCATTCGCGAGCTGGAACAGCTGCCAGAAATGGAGTCCGGACTGGTTGAGGGCGAAAAAAGCAGCACCGTCCTCACCATGAATGGGGTCAAGTTCAACTATGACGCCTTAGGCGGACAGAAGACCGGAGCGTTCCTGGATCAGCGCGAAAATTACGCTACTGCGGCGCAATATGCCCACCGAGAGGCGCTCGATGTATGTACTTATCAGGGTGGCTTTGCGCTGCATCTGGCGCGTGTATGCGACAAGGTGACTGCCGTGGATATCTCCCGCGAAGTGCTTGAAGTGGCGGAGCAGAATGAAAAGCTGAACGCCGCTGCTGGCAAGTCAGAAATCGAGTGGATTGAAGGAAATGCCTTTGACCTGATGAAGGACTACTCTTCCGCGGGCAAGCAATACGACACAATCGTGCTCGATCCGCCGGCATTCGCCAAATCAAAGAAGCATCTGGAATCGGCCATTCGGGGATATAAAGAGCTGAATCTGCGGGCCATGAAGATGCTCAGGCCTGGCGGAGTGCTGGTTACCTGCTCGTGTTCATTTGCCGTTAGCGAGCAGGAGTTTTTGAAAATGCTAAATGAGGCCGCGCAGGACGCTCATCGATTTGTGAGAGTCTTGGAAAAACGTACCCAGGCCAAAGACCACCCGATCCTGTTGGGCGTCCCAGAGACGTATTATTTGAAGTGTTTCGTCTTATCCGTCAGCTAAAGATCCCTTGCTTGTCAATGTAAGTTGTTGAAAAAAAGGATAGATATTTTTCTACTCTAATACTTGACAACGATACGCTCATATTTTATTATCGTTGTGTAGTCATTCAGCATCAAAGATCGTGTAAGCGGCAATCTTAAAAACCACTCATTTGAAGGAGACAAGAACATGACAATTACCCGAATCGACCCTTTCCGCGAACTGGCCAGCTTTTTTGAAACCTTTACCGAGCCAACCGGAAAAGACCAGTTGACGGCCGGCAGCTTTGTTCCTCCCGTTGACGTGTACGAAGACGAGCAGAACCTGGTACTCAAGCTGGAAATTCCCGGCCTGAACGATGAGGACATCAACGTCAGCGTGGAAAACAACACACTGACCGTCCAGGGCGAGCGGAAGTTTGAGAAGGAAGAGAAAGAAGAGAATTTCCATCGCATTGAGCGCCGGTACGGCTCTTTTGTCCGCACCTTTAAGCTCCCCACCACAGTGGACGCGGAAAAGGTGGAAGCCAGCTACGACAAGGGCATTTTGAAGATCGCGATGGCAAAGCGGGCAGAAGCCAAGCCACGCCAGATCAAAGTTGGAATCGGCCAGAAGACCCTCCAGGGGTGAAGCGGCATGGAGAATCCATGTTCCGCTTAACTGAAGGTCGTAACGGGAGATGGATTGTCATCTCCCGTTGTTTTTTTAGCAAGCGGAGCCGAGCGTGAAAAGAAGACAAAATCAACACAACAGGTGGCAGGGCAGACGATCTAATAGGTAGGAGCACATTATGGCAATTCGTTGGGACAAATTCACGATCAAGGCGCAGGAAGCGATACAGCAGGCAAACGAACTGGCTGGCCAGCACGGCAATCCGGAAATGCTGCCGCTGCATTTGCTGGCGGGGCTGTTGCAGGACAGCGAAGGTATTGTCGCGCCCGTTCTGGCCAAGCTGGGAGTAAATCCTTCTGCGCTTCAGTCGCAGGTAACGGAGAGGATTGACCGGCTGCCAAAAGTCTCCGGCGCGTCTGCCCAACCGCATCTCTCCGCCGCGATGTCGAAATTGCTGGACCAAGCTTTCAAAGAAGCAGACACCTTCAAGGACGAGTATGTCTCCACCGAGCATCTGCTTCTGGCGATGACCGCAGACGAGGACAAGTCCAATGAAGCGCGCCAGCTCCTGAGCGGCGCAGACGCCGACCATGACGCGATCTTGAAGGCGTTGACCTCCGTCCGCGGGTCGCAGCGCGTGACCGACCAGAATCCTGAAGGCAAATACCAGGCGCTCTCCCGCTACGCCAAAGACCTCACAGAGTTGGCGCGTAAGGGCAAGCTCGATCCGGTGATCGGACGAGACGAAGAAATCCGGCGCGTCGTCCAGGTGCTTTCTCGCAGGACGAAGAACAATCCAGTATTGATCGGCGAGCCCGGCGTGGGGAAGACGGCCATTGTAGAAGGGCTGGCACAGCGCATCATCTCCGGCGACGTTCCTGAAATTCTGAAGAACAAGCGCGTCGTCGGGTTGGATCTCGGCTCGATGCTGGCTGGGGCCAAGTACCGCGGCGAGTTTGAAGATCGCCTGAAAGCGGTGCTCAAGGAAATCGAAGACTCCAACGGCCAGATCGTTCTTTTCATCGACGAACTGCATACGCTCGTGGGCGCGGGCGCTTCTGAGGGCGCGATTGATGCCAGCAACATGCTCAAGCCAGCGCTTGCGCGGGGAGAGCTGCGCGCGATTGGCGCGACCACGCTGAATGAATACCGTAAGTACATCGAGAAAGATGCGGCGCTGGAACGGCGCTTTCAGCCGGTGTTTGTGGGCGAGCCGAACGTTGAGGATACCATCTCAATCCTTCGCGGCCTGAAAGAAAAATACGAAGTACACCACGGCGTAAGGATCAAGGACTCGGCAATTGTTTCGGCAGCGACTTTATCCAACCGCTACATCACTGACCGTTTTTTGCCGGACAAAGCAATCGACCTGATCGACGAAGCGGCGTCTTCACTGCGCATCCAGATTGACTCGATGCCCACGGAGATCGACCAACTGGAGCGCCGCGCCACGCAGCTTGAGATCGAAAAGCAGGCGCTGAAGAAGGAGGACGATCCAAACTCCAAAGAAAGGCTGGCTACTGTCGAGCGTGAGCTCGCGCAGATTCGTGAGCAGTCCAATGCGCTAAAGGTCCGTTGGAAAGAAGAGAAGGAAGGAATCACGCGAATCCGCCAGCTCAAAGAACGGATTGAGCAGTTGAAGATTGAAGAGCAGCAGGCGGAACGCCGCGGAAATCTGGAACGGGTGGCGGCAATTCGGTATGGCGATTTGCGCCAGGCAGAAACCGAACTGACCAGGTTGAGCGCCCAAGCCGATGACAAGCAGCGCCGCATGCTAAAAGAAGAAGTCGACGAAGAAGACGTTGCGCGGATCGTCTCCAAGTGGACCGGCATTCCGGTCTCAAAGATGCTGGAAGGCGAGGTGCGCAAGCTGGTGAGCATGGAAGACCGGCTGCGCCAGCGTGTGGTGGGGCAGGATGAAGCGTTGCAGCGTGTATCGAATGCTATAAGGCGTTCGCGCGCAGGCTTGAGCGATCCCAGGAAGCCGATTGGATCCTTCATTTTTCTTGGACCGACGGGCGTCGGAAAAACTGAGCTGGCGCGGGCTTTGGCGGAGTTCTTGTTTGACGACGAGCACGCGATGGTGCGGATCGACATGTCAGAGTACATGGAAAAGCATGCGGTCTCGCGGCTGATTGGCGCGCCTCCGGGATACATTGGCTATGACGAAGGCGGCCAGCTTACTGAGGCCGTGCGCCGCCGGCCTTATTCCGTGATTTTGTTCGACGAGATCGAGAAGGCGCATCCGGATGTGTTCAACATCCTGCTGCAGATTCTGGATGATGGCCGCCTGACGGATTCGCGCGGTCGCACCGTGGACTTCAAGAACACGGTGATCATTATGACGTCGAACATTGGTGCGAGTTATTTGCAGGCGGAAGGAGTGAGTTCGCCGGAAGCGTTTGCCGAGGCGACGGACCATGTGATGGAAGCGTTGCGGCAGCATTTCCGCCCGGAATTTCTCAATCGCGTGGACGATGTGATTGTGTTCAAGCCGCTGGGCGAGGAGCAGTTGACGCACATCATCGAGCTGCGGCTGGACGATTTGCGCAAGCTTCTGGCGGATCGGAAGATCACCATCGAACTGACGCAACCGGCCAAGGAACTGCTGTTCGTTGAAGGCTATGACCGGGCTTACGGAGCGCGTCCGCTAAAGCGGGCAATCCAGCGGCTGATCCAAGACCCATTGGCATTAAAGATCCTGGAAGGCGAAGTGGTGCATGGCGATCACGTAGTGGTGGATGCCGACGTGCCGAAACGGCAGATGGTCTTTACGGTGAGTGGGCGCGCTGAAGCAAAGCCGACCCCGGTAAAACGCGCGAGCTGACAAGACAGGAAGCAGGGCGCAAGCAGGGCATTGAAGAGTGCGCTTGTTTGCGGCCTTTTCTTTAAGAAATCGGCCAGACGCCAGGGGGCTTTCAGTCTTTAAATTTCTTACTTTCAGACTTTTTGGATTCTGACTTTTTCGAACTGGTGTCCTTGTCTTTCGACTTGGCTCCGTCTTCTTTAGCCGTGGAATCTTTTTTCTCTGAACTGGTCTTATCGGAACTACCTTCGGCCTTGGATTTCTCGGACTTGTCCTTGCCGCCGTAGTCGGTCACATACCAGCCTGTGCCCTTGAACTGCACAGCAGGGGCGTGCATGACCTTCTCGACCGGGCCGCCGCATTCGGGGCATTTTTTGATGGGCCGGTCAGAGAACTTTTGTATTTTTTCGAATTTGTGTTTGCACTTCTTGCACTGATATTCGTAAAGCGGCACTCGAAGACATCCTCAAAAAACTGGAAGTGTTTGCGATGTGATTTTAGCAGAGAGCCGCAAGGCAGATGCTATTCTTAGCGGCGGAAACCAAACGCATGACCGAGCAGAAAAAATCGGGCACGTTGTATGTGGTAGCCACTCCGATTGGCAACCTGGAAGACATTACCTACCGCGCGGTGCGAACATTGAAAGAAGCGGATCTGATTGCCTGTGAAGACACCCGCCATACGGCCAAGCTGCTGCATCACTACGGCATCGACAAGCCGACGGTGAGCTATCACGAACACAATGAGGCTGCGCGCGCCGAAGAACTTGTGGCAAAGCTCGGACAAGGACTCAACGTAGCTCAGGTTTCAGACGCGGGGATGCCAGGGATTTCTGATCCGGGCTATCGCGTGATCAGGCTGGCGATTGAGCGTGGGATTCAGGTGGTTCCGATTCCCGGCGCGTCGGCCGTGGTAGCGGCGCTGGCGGCCAGCGGTTTGCCGACGGACAGCTTTCAGTTTTTGGGCTTTCTGCCGGCCAAGTCGGGCCAGCGGCGTACGACATTGGAAACGCTTCGCGAGGGAGAGAACACAACGGTGGTCTATGAAGCGCCGCACCGCATTGCAGAGACCATGCAAGATATTGTCGAGCTATTGGGAGCGGAGCGACCGGTCGTGCTGGCGCGCGAGCTGACGAAGGTGCATGAGGAATTTATTCGCGGCAGCGCGGCGGAAATTCTGCAAAGAGTCCAACAGCATGAGTTGAAGGGTGAGATGACGTTGCTGCTTGGGAGGGGCGCGCTGCACGAGAAGGGGATTGCAAAGAATGTGGCTCAGCGTGTCAATGAAATTATGCGAGAGCAGCACGTCGATGAAAATGCCGCGTTGAAAGTGGTGGCGAAGGAGCAGGGCATTTCCAAGAGTGAAGCTTACCGAGAGCTGCAGCGGGTGAAGCGGAAGAAATAGAAGATGTTGAGCGCAGGCGTCCTCGCCTGCGTTATTAAATTCTTTAGCGCAGCCGGGGGCGGCTGCGGTCCATGATTGTCGTAGGCGAAGGCATGCTGCACCGAGTATGGAGAATACTATTCCGCCGCTGACGTGTGGTCGTGCACGATTTTCCACCCTGCCGGAAGCCGTTTGAAGATCAATGTGAATAGGCCGTGTGGTTGTTTGCCGTCCGGCATAGTCAGATGCCATTCGCCGGTCACCACGGCAGAGCGTCGGCTGAGCAGCTCGATATCTAATTTCTGAAATTCCAGTTTGCCCATCTCCTTGCCTTCAGCCTGATAGCGCTGGCGGTAGCGGGCCAAAGTAGGCTCCCAGCCGCGGGTTTCTGTAGCGCCGGAAAAGAATGTGAGATCGGGAGAGTGCCAATATCCCTGCATAAAGCCTTGAAGCTGGCCGTGGTTCCAGGCTTCAACCTGGGAGAGCAGCACATGCTTGATGCCTTCTTCAAGATCGGCACGCTGGTCGGCGGAAGGTTCTCCACCTTGAGCAGCGTCCGCCGACTGTTGCGGGCACGACGACGATTTGTCCGGGGTTATTGTCAGGGCGCAGAGGACGAAAGGCAGCAGAAGTAATGCAATCAGGAGGCGCATAGGATGCATTGTAAGGCGATGGGAGCGGCAAAATTAAGGTATTTCTCCCTGGTGGTATCGGCAAACTAAAGTCACATGCCGGGAGTGGGCGAGCAT
>JBAVLE010000333.1:0-33129 GCA_049688735.1 Candidatus Angelobacter sp.
GTGCCAATCAAAGTAAGGATGAATAACCATCTACGCATGAGGCGAACATCTCCTGCGAAACTGGAGTGGAAGCGCATCCATGATAGCGCAGGAGGACGCCCGTAGCGTCCCATGCTTATTTGAATCAGCACATCTGGTAAGTTTAGAGCTCAGGAGTAAAAGATCGCGTTCAATCCGAGTGATAAAGCATCCAGCTGTTTGCGGACTTCTTCAGCGAGTTTAGAGTCGATAGGTAAGACGCGAAATCCAGCCAATGGTTCCCGCCGTAACGGCGCTGCTTGCGCCGTGATGAAGAGGTTAGAGCCAAGGCTGGATCTCGCACACTCCGCAACTTGCGTTCAAATTATTTATTGATGTCCTCTTTGGCCTCCAGGCGCTTGATAAAGTTTTCAACCGTGGGCTTCGCCGGATCAGGAGCAGCCGCCAGGGCAAGCTTCATTTCTTTTGTTGCGTTGTCGTAATCACCTTTAGCGACAGCCAGCCGTGCTTCTGTGCGGACCAACCAGTGGTTCGGGTCTTTCTTGATGTTGCTGCGAAAAACCACAAACGCCTCATCTTGTTTTCCCGCCAGTTGCAGTTGGCGGCCGTAAGTGTGGAGTTGCGTGATGTTGGCCATTCCAAGCGCCTTGTTGCGCGCCAGGGTGGCATCGTCTTTACGGTTCATCGCCTCGAGAATCCGCGACTTGTTCATCAGATTGTCATAGCGTTCTTCCACTGCAATGGAGCGATCTTCATACTTTAGCGCTTCTTCCAGGTTGTATTTATTAGTTAAGAAGTAAGTTGCCGCATCGTCCCATCCATCCCAGGTGTATTGCGCCAGCCCACGAAGCTGCGAATCCAGGTTTTGGGCGACGATCTCATTGGTATTAACTTCTACCTTGAACGGCACAGCAAGCTTTTCCCACCGGAGCGCGATGACTGCTGAATTGGGAGTAACATCATTCACTTCATAAGCCAGGGCTTCTTTCATTTCTGCCGCCTCCGGTTTCACTGTGACGCGGAGAGCATCTTCAGACTGGTTATAAGTAAAGCTGCCCCAGGCAGTTGCTACCTTGGAAAAGATGACAGTCCACTCGTTCTCTGCGGGAAGCATGTGCAGGCCGTAAATGCCTTTGGCCAGGGGCTTGCCTTCTATGCTCACAGGATCGGTGAATTCAATAGTCGTATTTTCATTCGCGCCGGCGCGCCACACCTGGCCGTAAGGCACAAGGCCGCCCCAGACCTTTCTGCCTTTCACCAGCGGGCGGTGGTAATTGATAGTGATGTCAGTGATGCGGACTCGCTGAATGACCTTGGCATGCTGGCTGTCACGCGGCAGATCAAAGTACAGCGGATTGCGCGTGGCCCAAAGTAGTTGCGAAAACTACTGCGATCAAAATCGGGGTAAGCGCGAAGCTTCTGCGCATAGAAGTTCTCCAAGGGAAAGTTTTGTAGACGAGGGAACCGAGAGTTTAGACGCGAAGCCCACGCCGTTGTTAGCGCAGGCTTCGTCAGTGGGGATAGTTAATTTTCCAGTTGGGCGTCCATAGTGATTTTTGCATTCAGTAGCTTGGAGATGGGGCAGCCTTCTTTTGCGTTCTTGGCTGCTTCCTCGAACTTGGCTTTATCGGCGCCGGGGATCTTCACTTTCACCTGCAGGTGGGACGAAGTGATCGCGAAGCCGGAATCTAGCTTCTCAAGCGTGACTGTGGCCGTGGTGTCAATGGATTGCGCGGTCATTCCGGCATTGCCGAGTTGGGCTGAAAGGGCCATGCTGAAGCATCCGGCGTGTGCCGCGGCAATCAGTTCTTCAGGGTTGGTGCCCGGCTGCGATTCAAAACGCGTGGCGAAAGAATACGGCGTGCTCTTTAAGACTCCGCTGGGAGAGGTGAGCGTGCCTTTGCCATCTTTCAGCCCGCCGCTCCAATGTGCGCTTGCATTGCGTTGCATGAGTTATTTTGCTCCTCAAATGAGATAGAAGAATTGTATATGGATGCTGCCGATTGGTGAGAGAAAGGCAAGAAACATCCACCACGGCGGCACGGAGACACGGAGAAAGACAAAGAAGAAAAAAGTTCCTGAATGTAAGCCACCGGTACTCCCGACTTTGTACAATGATCGACGCTAATACGAGGCCATCGATGTTTGAAAGATATACAGAGAAGGCGCGGCGCGTAATCTTTTTTGCCCGGTATGAGGCCAGCCAGTTCGGCAGCCCTTATATTGAGACCGAGCACCTTCTGCTCGGCCTGCTGCGTGAGGACAAGGCGCTCACCAATCGTTTTCTGCGCGGCCATGGCGAAGTAGAAGCTATTCATAAACAGATAGAAGACCACACAGTCGCGCGCGAAAAGGTTTCCACGTCTGTGGACCTGCCGCTCAGCAATGAAGGCAAGCGTGTGCTTGCCTATGCCGCAGAGGAAGCCGCGCGCCTGTCGCACCAGCATGTTGGGACGGAGCACTTGCTGCTCGGCCTGCTGCGCGAAGAAAATTCATTTGCGGCACAGCTTCTGAAAGAGCGCGGCGTTACCCTGTCCCAAATTCGCGACGAACTGGCCACGGCGGCGCATGAATCTTCACCACAGGCGCGGCCGGTATCCTTGCTTAGTCAATTCTCCGTGTCGCTTACGCAGTCCGCCAGTGAAGGGAAGCTCCATCCTTTGATTGGCCGTGAAGGCGAACTCGACAGGATTGTTCAGGTGCTTGGCCGCTCCAGCAAAAATAATCCTGTGCTGGTGGGAGAGCGCGGAACAGGGAAAAGAACGTTGGTGGAAGGCCTGGCGCAACGACTGACAGATGGCAGGGACCGCACCTTTCTCAAGCAGGAAGTATTGGTTGCTCTCGATCTGTCTTTGGCTGTGGCTGCTGCCCAACACAGCGCCCGGTCCAAGCAGTTTCTTAATGCAGTAGAGGCGGAACTGGTTGCTGCTCCCGGCACGATTTTCTTCTTTGATGAATTGTACGCGCTGCTTGCGGCTGCACCTGCCGGCGAAGCGCATGAGATCACACTGCTGCTCAAAAAGGCGCTGCTTGAAGGCGAAGTGCCCTGCATTGCCTCGGCCACTCCTGAGGAGTATCTCGTGGCACGCCAGAAAGCCAGCTGGATAGACCGATGCTTCACGACCGTGGAGGTGAATCCTGCAACAGAAGCTGAAACCCTTACGATCTTGCAAGCGTCCAAAGAGCGTTTTGAAAAGTTTCATGGCGTCCAATACATGCAAGACGCTTTGGCCGCCGGGGTAGCTTATTCCAATCGTTATATAACAGATCGTTTTTTGCCGGACAAAGCCATTGACTTGATCGACGATGCCGGAGCTTTGGTGAAGATGCAGCGAGCGAAGGCCGGTTTGCCCGACGATCTTTTGGAGAGCGAGAAACGCCTCAAACTCATTGTGCACCGGATGGAAAACGCTGTGGCCAACCATGAATTTGAAAAAGCCCGCTTTTACTCTGAGGAAGAACGAAAAGAGCGGGAGACCTTGCATTCACTCCAAAAGAAATACAGCATTCAGAATCCGGACGCGAACACTGTCACGGTAGAGCATGTTGAAGAGGCGCTGGCCCACTGGACGGGAATGACCGTAGCCGCAATCCGAGAAGGGAATTTGCCAAATCCTTCAGTTGAAACGGAGCAACAAGTAAAAGAGCAAAACGACAAAGAAACGTCATAAATCGACTTTGTCAGCATTTGACCAATGGAAGTGGCGCGAAATCAAGTTCGATGTCCTCATGGCGTAACGTTGCTTTCACATCCGCCAGATTGCCGATAATCGAGTCCGCCCCTTTCAGTCGATCTGCCGGATAGGTGGTTTGCAGTGCGATAGCTTTCATCCCTGCAGCGCGGGCAGAGGAAATTCCCGCTGGCGAATCTTCAAACACCAGGCAGTCCTCTGGAGCAAAGCCCAACAAAGCCGCGCCCCTCAGGAATGGCTCAGGGGAGGGTTTGCCATGGATGACGTCGGTTGCGGTGATCATGTGGCGGGGAACCGAAATGCCAGCATACCCAAGACGCGCAATGGCGAGCGGACGCGTGGCCGAAGTAACAATGGCAAACATGCCAGGAGGGAGCCGTGAAAGCAGGTCCGCCGCGCCCGGAAGCGCCGTTACACCCTCTTTGTCATTGATTTCCATCTGCTCCACTATCATGTTTTCTTTTTCGGCATCCAGGTTCGGGGTCACCTGACGAATAGTTTCAATGCTGCGGCGGCCATGTGCCAGACGCGCGACCCCTTCAGGATCCAGCCCGTGCTTAGCGGCCCACGCTCGCCACACGCGTTCCACCGACGGGGTGGAATCCATCAGGACACCGTCCATATCGAACAGAATCGCTTTAGTGGAGAGGATCACCTTTCAGAATAACAGTCACAGGGTGGATGACCGGCGAGTGGTCTTAACAAAACAAAATCCATGAACCCGATTTGAGACATCAAACCGGCTTGATACCATCGGATTGTGGACATCGCTTGCCGCTGGTAGGATAATCGCCCATAGTGATGATAGATCGAGGGGTGGATTGATTTAGGGTAGTTCGTCCAGCCTTCACGGATTGGAGAGTGACTTGAAAAAAATATCGCTTCTTGTAGTTACATTGGCACTGATTTTTCTGCTGCGAAGCCCTGCGCAGGCGCAGCAATTTGATTTATCTGCCGGCCTTTCCGGGTTGACCGGCCCATCCAGCACGCCCGATTTACAGACCATTGGCGGAGGCGCGTATCCGACTTTTGGCCTGGATTTTCTCTTTTTTCATAATCTGGGGGTAGGCTTTAATGCGGCTTTCCGTGCCAAGGAAAACCTTTATCAGGGGCAGTTACCATTCCGTCCCTTTTTCTATGACGTGGACGCCGTGTACGCACCCCCGTTGGGCAAACGTGCTCAATTGGAGCTTTCCGCGGGAATCGGAGCTGAGAGCGTGCGTTTTTATACGCCAAGCTTTCAGTGCTCATTCACCGGATGTACGAATTTCGTGAGCAGCAACCACTTCCTTGGGCAATTTGGCGCGGCCATCCGGCTGTATGTAACGCCGAGAATTTTCATCCGGCCTGAAGCGCATTTCTATGAAGTGCACAATAATGTAGAGTTCAGCGGCGCCCGCGCTTCCCGCTTTGGCGTATCCATCGGCTATTCCTTTAAGAACCAGGAGTAAAGCTGCAAAACAAAGCATCCAGCGAGGCCCATCTGTAATGGATGGGCCTTTCGTACAGTAGGAGTCCTTCCAAATGGACAGCCGACCTGCTGCTGCCTCTCTTAATCTTTTTCTTATGTCCAACGATACGGATTCAAACGCCATCCAAGTTGCTGGAGTAGAAAATGGCGACCCGAGTTTTGTTCGTCGACGACGAGGCGGGGATACGCAATACACTGAAACCTATCCTGGAGCAACATGGGTTTGAAGTGACTGTGGCAGCAACGGTTCCAGAAGCCCTGGAACAGATGAATCATGCTACGTTTGATGTGCTGCTTTCTGATTTGAACATCGGGCAACCGGGAGATGGTTTTACGGTGGTCAGCGCGATGCGGCGCGTACAGCCGCAAGCAGCGACTTTTATCCTTACGGGTTATCCCGATTTTGACACTGCGCTACAAGCCATCCGCAGCCAGGTGGATGATTACCTCCTGAAGCCCACCGATGTTCCAACATTAATTCATACCATTCAGAGCCGTTTGGAGAACCGCCGGCATGTTCCTCCAGACAGGCCGATCAAGCGAGTTTCAGACCTGATGGAGGAGAGCCTGGGCGAAATCTCTAAGGAGTGGCTCAGGTTGGTGAAAGCGCATCATGAACTGGGAGCAATCCGAATCAGTGACAAGGACCGAGTCGATCACTTGCCCCTGCTTATTGATGAAATGGCAAAGCGGGTGGATGAAGATGCTGAGATTACAACAGAGCGAGCAAAATCGGCAGCATTAGACCACGGGAAACAACGAGCCATGCAAGGATACAGCATTCCCCTGGTTGTGATTGAAATGCGATTGCTGCAGCATGTCCTCTCTTCAGTGCTTCAGCACAATCTTATTCGCATGGACTTGAGCACGGTAATTGGAGACATGATGCTGGTGGGCGAAAGCCTGCAGGAACAACTGGAATTTTCAATTCGAGGATTTCAGCAAGGCGCGCGGGAAGCAGCCTGAAAGCAAAGTCTATCTTTTGGGTTTATCGATCTTGGGCTGCGGGATTATCGGGACGTGTCCGCGCTTGTAAATCATCATCGTGCGGATAAATTCAATCACTACGCTTCCATCCTGTTTGTAGCCGACCGTGCGGACCTTAACGATGCCTACGTTCGGCCTTGATTTGGATTCGCGTTTTTCCAGAACCTCACTGCGGGAATAAACGGTATCGCCTTCAAAAAGCGGATTGGGCAGGCGGACTTCATCCCAGCCCAGATTTGCCATGGCATTTTGTGAAACATCGGAGACGGACTGTCCGGTCACCAGCGCCAGCGTGAACGTGGAATCAACCAGCGGCTTGCCATATTCGGTTTGCGCGCTGTAAGCAGCGTCAAAGTGAATGGGATTTGTATTCTGCGTGAGCAGCGTGAACCAGATGTTATCGGCGGCAATCACGGTGCGGCCCAGCGGATGCTGATAAACGTCGCCCACTTCGAAATCTTCAAAAACCCGTCCGGTCCAGCCTTGTTTTGCAGTCATGGTTGCTCTCCAGCGCTAGTATGAACGCGGCAATCCCAGCACGTGTTCGGCAATATAAGAAAGGATCAGGTTGGTGGAAACGGGCGCTACCTGATAGAGGCGCGTTTCACGAAACTTGCGTTCCACATCGTACTCCTCCGTGAATCCGAAGCCGCCATAGGTCTGTAGCGTTGCATTAGCGGATTCCCAAGATGCGTCCGCCGCCAGCAGCTTGGCCATATTGGCTTGCGGGCCGCAAGACTGGTGTGCGTCGAACAGCGCCGCAGCTTTTTCTACCATGAGCGAGGCAGCTTCAACATTGGCATAGGCACGTGCAAGAGGGAATTGGATGCCCTGGTTCTGCCCAATTGGCCGCCCGAAAACGACCCGCTCTTTGGCGTAACCGCAGGCGCGCCCCAAAAACCAGCGTCCATCGCCAATGCACTCGGCGGCAATCAGGATTCGTTCAGCGTTCAGGCCGTCCAGTAAGTAGCGGAAGCCCTGGCCTTCTTTACCAACAAGATTTTTCGCGGGAACTTCCACATCATCAAAGAAGATTTCCGTGGTGGCATGGTTCATCATGGTGCGGATTGGACGGATCGTCAGTCCATGATTTTTAGCATCGCGCAGATCGACCAGAAGAACAGAAAGTCCTTCACTGCGCTTCTTTACTTGGTCAATAGGTGTAGTGCGCGCGACCAGCAGCATCAGGTCAGAATGCTCTGCGCGAGAAATCCAGATCTTCTGACCCTTGACCACATATTTGTCGCCGACGCGACGAGCAAAGGTTTTCATCTGCGTAGTGTCTGAACCGGTGGTCGGCTCGGTGACGCCAAAGGCCTGAAGGCGAAGCTCGCCACGGGCGAGCGCCGGGAGATAGTTTTTCTTCTGAGTCTCCGAGCCATGGCGCAGTAGCGTTCCCATCACATACATCTGAGCGTGGCAAGCTGCCGCGTTACCGCCAGAACGGTGGATTTCTTCCAGTATTGTTGCTGCTTCGGCGATACCCATTCCAGCGCCGCCATATTCTTCTGGAATCAGTGCGCCCATGTAACCCGCTTTGGTGAGCGCCTGCACAAAAGCCTCAGGATAGGCGCGCTGGCTATCGAGTTCGCGCCAGTACGGATCAGGAAAGTTGCGGCACAGCTCGGCAACCGCGTTTTTCAGTTGCTGACGCAATTCGATATTGGGGACAGAAGTCATGAATGGCTCGTCTGACCGCGGCTGCAATCTACAGTAAACCTACTTTTCTGGCGATGGCCAGCTTCTTGCGTTCGACCGGTAAGCTGGCGGCATCGATCATCTCGTCTTTATAAACCATGGCCCCGACGCCCGAACCGAGGTCAGCGTGTTCGTAAAGCTTAATAACTTCTGTTGCCCGCGTAATTTCTTCCGGCGAAGGAGTGAATACGCGATTGATGACCGGTACCTGATTGGGATGAATGGCCCATTTGCCATCAAAACCCATTCGCGCAGCGGAACGCGCATCGTGCTCACATTGTTGCAGGTCGCGAAACTGAAGCGTGACGCCGTCGACAACGTCGATGCCTGAGGCCCGCGCCGCGGCGACGGTCTTTGCTTTGGGATAATGATAAAGCGCAAACTGTTCGCGCACTGAGTCGCGCGCGCCTATATTGCCGGCATAATCCACAACGCCGAAAATCAATCCAGCCAGCCTTGGGCTTGAAGCGGCAACTTGCTCGGCATGCAGGACGCCTTTCGCACTCTCAATCAATACCTCCAGCCGAATATGTCCTACAGGGAGGCCAATGTTTTGCTCAATCTGCGTGAGCAACCGATCGGCGAAGATCACGTCTGCCGCATCCTGGGTTTTGGGGATGACGACTACATCAATGTTTCTGCCAGCAGCTTCGACAACGTCGATTACATCTCGATAGAAAAACTTTGTGTGAATATTGTTTGGGCGGAAGCCGCGAATCTTGCCGCGAAAGTCGAATGTCGTAAAAGCCTCAACCAGAGTCTTGCGTGCGGCAATCTTCTGTGAAGGCGCGCAACCATCTTCCAAGTCGAAAACGACTTCATCCGCTTCGCTGGCTGCAGCCTTGGCCATCATCTTGAGGGAGTGGGCAGGACAAGCGAGTTCACTGCGCCGAACGGTGATAGCGTCGGAGTCATTGAGTGGAGCTGCCATTAGCCCTCCTTTTTCGTCGCGATCAACCAGCATAACGACGACTACTGTCCACCCAAGGATTTGATGAACTCATAATAGAAGTCCACACCATCATAAAAATCCTTCACCCCAATGCGCTCGTCTTTGCCGTGTGCGCGCACGTCGTCCACATCTTCAAATACTCCGGGAACGCCGTAGGTCGGAATTCCGGCGATTCGCAGGTACTTGCCGTCACTGGCGCCGGTGTCCATCACCGGAACAATGGGAAGGCCGCCGTACAATTTGGCGCTTAACGCTTCCAGCTTGCTTACAACTGTCGGGTTAATGGCAGATGCAGGCGCGGGAACAGCTTCGCCCACCACACTCACAACGATGCGATCATCGGCCAGCACGCGTTTGAGAGTGTCTTGCACATTTTGTAGCGAATCCTGAGGCAGCATGCGGCAATTCACATTAGCGGCCGCGGTTTGCGGCAGCGCATTGTTGGCGTGGCCGCCTTCAAGCCGCGTAGCAACGCAGGTGGTTCGCAGAAGAGCGTTGAAGAAGGCCGACTGGCTGAGATGCTTCGCGGCGTCTTCTGCTTTGGCATGGTCTGAACCAATCACTGCGCGAAAGTCGGCGCCGGTTGCTGGAGATTCCAGCGAGGCGGTGCGCTCAAAGTAGCCGCGCGTGGTCTCATTCAGGCTGACGGGAAAATCCAAGTCCGCGAGGCGAGACAGACCCTGCGAAAGATGATAGATAGCATTGTCTTTCACAGGCCGCGAGCTGTGCCCGCCGTTACTCTTCACTTCCAGGCGGAAGTCGACGTAATTCTTTTCGCTGGTTTGCATGCCCAGCAGCATGCGTTTGCCATGTTTGGTTTCGAAATCGCCAGCGTCGGTATTGATGCAGTATTCGGCATCAATCCAGTCACGATGGTTTTTTGCGAGCCATTGCACGCCATTGGATTCGCCGCCTTCTTCATCAGCGGTGAGAGCCAGGATGAGATCACGCGCGGGAACCCAGCCTTCTTTTTTTAAGCGGATAAAGTTCGCGACCAGGATGGTGTCGCCCTGTTTAATGTCCGAAGTGCCGCGGCCATAAAAAAAGCCATCCACTTCATTGAGCTTGAATGGATCCATGGACCAGTCTTGAGGCAACGCTTCCACGACATCCAGGTGGGCGATAAACAGAATGGGCTTCCCGGCTCCGCGTCCGTGCAGGCGGACGACTATATTTTTCTTGTTCGGCTTTGGGCCATCAACGTGGATATCTTGTGCGGGAAAGCCTGCAGATCGAAAGCGCTCGGCCATGGCTTCTGCCGCCGTGGTTACATTGCCGGCCGGTGTATCAGTGGTGTTGATTTCAATGAGTTGCTTAAAAATGTCACGAGCAGCCTGGTGTTCCGGTGAGAGTGCAGTTTGACCCTGCGCAAATGCGCAGCCAAACGACAAAGCTATAAGGCAAGCCAGAGCAAGAAACCGGTTAGTCATCGTGGGTGGATTATAAATTCTGACGGCAGAAAAACAGCTCGCAATACGACCAAAATCTTTATAATTAATAGTATGGCAAGAGGTTGGGAAAGCAAATCAGTTGAAGAGCAGATGGAAAACGCCAAGAACGGCAGCGCATCAGGTTCAAAGGGCACACTTACTGATGACGAGAAGAAAGCCCGGCACGAGCGCGATAGCTTGAAACTTTCACGGGCTTATATCGTGCATCAGATTGAAGCTTCCACCAATGAGCGTTATACCAAGTCCTTGCAGCAGGCCTTAAGCGAACTGGACGAAAAGCTGGCAACACTGGAGAGTTCGCACTAAAGAGCGCTGCGGCCAGACTTTGGCGGAAGTCGAACGACAAGTGTATCGACAGGCGTGCCAGTGAATTCAAACAGCTGCTCTTCGTCCGGTTATGAGTTCAATTACCAACACAACCAAAGCGATCACCAGGATCAGGTGAATCAAGCTTCCGGCAATATGAAATCCCCAACCCAACAGCCATAAAAGCAGCAGAATGGCAAAAATGGTCCAAAGCATTCTTGTCTCCCCGCCGGCGTGATTCCGACTTTTGTAGATTGGATGCACTTACGGAATAGGCGAGTTGACACGCAGCAGGCTCAAACTGCGGATGTCCCCCAATGCGATTAGCAGTTCTGCTGCGGGTGCATATTGAAGCAGCGACTCTGCTCAATATGTAAAACCGCGATCAGCAACTCTGCTCCCGCAGGTATGGGAGCAGCAGCTCTGACTTGACGCAAAATTAAACAGCTTCGCTGGCCCTCCTCTCAGAGTGAGCAACATGAAGTCTCTCTCTGAACTCTAACCAAAGAGATTGGTTTTGGCAGAGCTGCGGCATCCCTGGCCGCGCAGATCGGCAGACTTCCAAGGCGCAATGACAAACTTTCAGAGATGGATCGGCACTTCAATTGTAGTGGCGGTGGCAGCGGCGCTGGCCTCGCTTCCGCCAAGGCTTCACTCGCAGGAGATTGAAGCGGCAGCGGCACAGGGAATTTCCTATGAGGGGCAGCGGGTGGCGTCAGTAGAACTGGCGGGCCGGCCGGACGGAACGCCCCGCAAGCTGCGAGCATTGATCGCCCAGCCTATCAATGCTCCGTATTCGCAGGCCAAGGTTGACGAAACCGTGGCCGCGCTTAAAAAAGCCGGCGATGTAAAAGATGTGGAGGTCCAGGTAACGCCGGCGGCCGAGGGCGTGCAAGTGGTCTTCATTTTAAAGCCGGCCTATTATTTTGGCGTTTACACGTTTCCAAAAGCAGAGAAGGTTTTTTCTTACACGCGTCTGTTGCAAGCCGCCGACTATTCCAAGCAAGAACCGTTCACACAGCAAAAGGTGGAAGAAGCGGAATCGAACTTGCTGGAATTCTTTCATCGCACCGGCTTCTTCATGGCCACGGTTGAACCGAAGATCCAGACGGACGAAGCGCATCGCGTGGTCAACGTGGAGTATGAGATCAACTTAAAACGGCGGGCGAAGTTTGGTGACGTGATCCTGGCTGGAGTTTCAAAGCAACAGACCAGGAGATTGAACGCAAGCCTTCGTTCCATCCGGGCACGAATCAAAGGCGCTTATATCAAACCGGGGAAAGCATACTCGCTCAAGAGGTTGACAGCGGCAACGGCGTTTCTACAACAGCAGCTCGGAAAGCAGCACTTTCTTGCCGCGCGGGTCAAGCTGGTTTCAACGCTTTATAACCCTGAGACCAACCGGACTGACATTAAGTATGACGTGACCGAGGGGCCAAGAATCGAGATCAAACTCGCGGGAGCGCACGTGTGGGGGCGCACCCAGAAAAAACTCATCCCCATGTATCAGGAAAATGCTGTCGATCCTGATCTGGTCAATGAAGGCGCGCAGGATCTGACGTCTTACTTCCAGGCAAAAGGCTTTTTCGACGCAAAGGTTCAGAGCCATATCCAGAGAGACGCGTCTGGCGGCGTAACCGTTTTGTATCAGATCAACAAAGGCCCGCGCGGCAAGGTTGAAGCAATTGACTTTCACGGCAATGAGCACTTTTCCGATAAAGACTTGAAAGCGGCTGTGCCTCTAAGCAAGCGCACTCCCCTTATCCCGTTTTCACACGGCAAATATAGCGAGCAACTGGTGCGCAAAAGCGTGAAGAACATTGAAGGCCTGTATCACGGCGCCGGATACAGCCAGGTGAAGGTCACGCCCAATGTCGTAAAGAAAGACAATGAGCTGCAGATCACATTCCAGGTAGATGAAGGCGTGCGCGACGTGGTTGATTCATTGCAAATTGAAGGCAACACGTCACTCGGGCGACAAGAGCTCGCGCCTAAGGGCATGAATCTGGAGCCGGGAAAGCCGTATTCCACGCAGTTGCTGACCAAGGATCGCGACCAGATTATGGCAACCTATCTGGACAAGGGCTATTTAAACGTAACCTTCAAGTCAAAAGTGGACCACAAAAAAGATGATCCCCACCATGTGCAGGTGGTTTATCAAATAGACGAAGGGCCGCAGGTGCATACGGCGAGCGTGGATCCGGTGGGAGCCGAGCATACGCGGCCTGAAATTATTGCCCGCAATGCGAATATCAAAGTGGATAAGCCACTGAGCGAGACGGCCCTGCTTCGCGGTGAAAGCCAGCTCTATACCCTGGGCATATTTGACTGGGCCAGCGTGGATACGCGCGCGCCAGTGACCGACGATCCGAACGCCGCTGTGCTGGTGAAGCTGCACGAATCCAAACGCAACACTATCGCGTATGGATTCGGCTTTCAGGTCATCAATCGCGGAGGAAGCATCCCGAGCGGGACAATTGCGCTGCCCGGACTTCCACCGGTAGGCCTACCAACGAAATTCACTACGAGCCAAAAAACATTCTGGGGGCCAGAAGGATCGGTGGAGTACACGCGCAGGAACTTCCGCGGCCGCGCGGAGACGGTGACGCTTTCTGCTTTTGGCGGAAGGCTTGACCAGCGCGCATCAGCAAGCTGGGCCAACCCGACGTTCTGGAATACCGGCTGGAGTTCCACTGTAACGCTTTCCGGGGAGCGCACCAGTGAAAATCCGATCTTTACCGCGCGCCTGGCTGGCGCTGGATGGCAATTCCAGCATTACCTGGATAGGAATCGGCAAAAGTCTGTGATCTTCCGCTACGATTTTCGCCGGACGAGTCTTTCGAACATCGTGATACCGGACCTGGTGCTGCCGGAAGACCAGAATGTGCGCCTGTCCTCACTTTCCGCTTCCTTCATCCGGGACTCACGCGATAATCCCCTGGACGCACACAAGGGAATTTACGAAAGCTTCCAGTTGGATTTGAACCCGAGCTTTCTGGGTTCGAGCACGAGCTTTGGACGCTTTCTGGGACAAACGGCATATTACAGGTCATTGACAAGCGATTCATCGCTGGTGTGGGCGAACAGCTTGAGGCTGGGAATGGAGCATGCATTTGGTGGCGCGCACATTCCTATCAGTGAAAGCTTTTTCTCAGGCGGCGGCAGCACGTTACGCGGCTTCAGCTTGAACGGCGCCGGACCACAACGCGAGGTATTGGTATGTCCGGCGGAGAATCCGAATTGCGGAGAGCAAATTCCGGTGCCGGTGGGCGGCAAGATGCTTGTGATACTGAATTCTGAGCTGCGCTTCCCGCTGGGCATTTCCGCACCGCTGGTGGGCGGAGCTCTTGGCGGCGCGGTGTTTTACGACGCCGGCAACGTTTATTCCAACGTGAGCTTTAAGAACGTAGCTTCCGATCTTACCCATACGGTCGGGTTCGGGTTCCGCTACAAGACGCCTGTGGGGCCGGTCCGCATCGATATAGGACATTTATTGAATGCACCGCCGGGGATTAAGACATTCCAGGTTTTTGTGACCCTGGGGCAGGCATTTTGAATTTGGGAACTTTGTAAAAGGGTGAACTGTGAAGAAGTGGAAAAAAATTATTTTGTGGAGCCTGGCAGCGATCATTGTGCTGCTTGTGGGCACGGTAGTGACGCTGGTGCTTTTGGTGGAACACAATGAAGGCTTTCGCCACAGCATTCTAGCCAAAGTGGAGAACAGCGTTCACGAATCCACCGGCGCGCGGCTGGAGGTTGGAGACTTCCACCTTAAACTCTCAAATCTTAGTCTGGATCTCTACAACGTTGTCGTACACGGTACCGAGCCCGATCCCAGCCGGCCACTGATGGCCGTGGACCATTTACAGGTGGGACTCACGATTGATTCATTGCTGCATCGCAAATGGCACGTGCGCGACATCATTGTGGACCATCCGGTCGTGCGTCTGGCCGTGAACAAAGCGGGTGAGAACAACCTGCCCAAGCCGGAAAAGAAGAGCACCAGCAGCAACACGAACGTTTTTGATCTGGCTATCCGCGAGCTGCGCCTGAATAACGGCGAAATTTATTACAATGACCAGAAAACGCCGATGCAGGCGGATTTGCACAACTTTGCAGTGAGTGCCAACTACGATCCGGCACAGAATAAATATTCCGGAGATCTTGGCTATAACACGGGAAAAATCGTATATGGAAAATATGCGCCGGTAGAGCACAACTTGCAGGCGAAATTCGGTGTGACGCCCCAGCAATTCACGCTGGACAAGCTTGACCTTACTACAGGCGAGTCACGAGTTGGATTAAACGCAACGGTGAACGATTACAGTTCCCCGAACATGCAGGCTAGTGGCGGCTACGAAGCCACGCTGGTCAGCAATGACCTCAAAAAGATACTGAAAGATCCTACGCTCCCCACCGGCACGGTGAAGCTGACGGGACAACTGAAGTATCAGGCTGATCCGAACAAACCGATGCTGGAAACGGTCTCTGTGGCCGGCAATGTGAGCAGCTCCGGCTTGAACGTGAAGACTCCGAGTTTGCAGACGGAGGTTCGCGATCTCTACGCTCGCTATCAGCTTTCCGGTGGCAATGCTGAAGTAAATGACATTCGCGCCCGAGTGATGGGGGGCACGTTGAGCGGCAAATTGACGATTAAAGATGTGGCAGGAGCGTCCATTGCGCAGTTGCAGGCCTCGCTGAAAGGTTTGTCACTGGACCAGGCGCAGACGGCGACGCACAACACATCTATGCGGCAGGTACACTTGAGCGGAAATGTGGACGCCGACGCAAACGTGCACTGGGCCAAAACGCTGGACAATCTGGTCGCGCACAGTGATGCCACGATTAAAGCCAGTCTGGGACAAGGCCCGGCGACACCGGTGAATGGTGTGATCCATGCAGACTATGCTGCGGCGCATAAGCAGCTGGCACTCACGAACAGTTATATTCGCACGCCGCAGACCAGCGTTAACCTGAACGGAAAGATCAGTGATCGTTCACAGTTGCAGGTGGCTCTGCGGTCCAATGACTTGCATGAACTTGAAACGTTGTCAGCGGCATTCAAGAAACCAGCACCCGGACAGCCACCAGCACAACCGCTGGGGCTTTACGGCACAGCCAACGTGAATGCCACGGTCAGCGGATCACTCAAAGCGCCACAGATTAATGGTCAGATGGACGCGCGAAACTTCCGGGTGAAGGGCAGTTCGTGGAAAGTCCTGCACACGGCTTTGGCCGCTAATCCATCTCAAATCACGTTGACCAATGGCGACCTGGAAGCTGTGCCACAAGGACGCCTTAACTTCAGCGCGCAAGCCAAGCTGAAGAATTGGGCTTACACGCCCTCTAGTCCGATTACCGCAAATATTTCCGGTTCACAGATTTCAATTGCTGATCTGGAGCGACTGGCCAATAAGAGTTATCCAGTGAGCGGCACGCTGGCGCTCAACGTTGCTCTACATGGATCGCAACTCAACCCGGTAGGACAGGGAACGCTAACCGTCACAAAAGCAAAAGTATCGACTGAATCAATCCAGAACCTGAACGTGAAGTTTCAGGGAGATGGGAACACCGTGAAAGCAAACATGACGGTGCAAATGCCGGCGGGGTCGGCAAGGGCCGACGTGGATTATTTCCCCAAGACCGAAGGCTACGACGCGCATGTGCAGTCGCAGAATTTCCGGTTGGAAAAATTGCAGACGGTGATCGCTAAGACCATGCAGATTGCCGGAGGGGTGAACCTGAATGTGACCGGGAAAGGCACAGTAAAAGATCCGCAGTTGCAGGCGAGCATCGAGGTTCTGCAATTGCAAATACAAAAGCAGACCGTGCAGGGACTGAAGTTTCAAACCACGGTGCAGAACCATGTGGCTACGATTGCGCTTGATTCAGATATAGAAAAAGTTTCTCTTAAGGCGCGCGGCACAGTGGGGATTGAAACGCCCTACATGGCGGACATACATCTGGATAGCGGAAAGATTAATTTACAACCGTTGGTTGCTTTGTACGCTCCGGCGCAGGCAGCGGATCTTTCCGGCCAGACAGAGCTACATGCAACGGTGCGCGGGCCGCTGGCCGACAAGAACCGAGTTGAAGCACATCTGGAAATTCCCAACCTTGATGTGCATTACAAGCAGTTCCAGTTGGCGGCAGCAAAACCGATTATTGCCGACTACAAGAATGGCACAGCGACGCTGCAGCCAACTTCAATCCGCGGCACTGGCACCAGTATCGACGCGCAAGCGGTAGTGCCGGTGACCACGCCGAAAGCCGCGTCATTCCTGGTGAAAGGCACTGTTGATTTAGGGATTGCGCAAATGGTTGTGCCGGACATGACCAGTTCGGGGCAGCTGCAGTTTGATATCGACTCAAAACGGTACGGCCCAGGCGCGAAGTTGAATGGCCAGATCAAGATCGTAAATGCCAACCTGCACACGCTGGATTCACCTGTTGGCCTGGACCATGCGAATGGGGTGATCAACGTAACGCAGACACGGCTGGAGATCGCCAGCTTTGAGGGGCAGATGGGCGGGGGAACCATCAATGCGACCGGAGCGGTGGCATACCGTCCTGCGGTCCAGTTCCAATTGGGGCTTTCAGCCAACAATATCCGAGTGCGTTATCCGGAAGGCGTACGCGAAATACTGGCGTCTAATCTTGCACTCACAGGGAACACCCAGGCATCGCAATTGACGGGGCAAGTAAAGATTCAGCGCGTCTCATTCACGCCAGACTTTGACATGAGCACGTTCACTTCGCAGTTCAGTGGAGGAGGCTCCAGCGATAGCGGAACACCCGGATCGTTCACGCAGGGAATGAAGTTGAATATCGCGGTGCAATCCACCAGCCAGATGAACCTGGTGAGCAGCCAGGTGAGCATAAAGGGCGATGCCAATTTGCGCGTGGTTGGTACGGCTGCTGACCCCGTGATTTTGGGACGAGCAAACTTGACCGGTGGGGAGTTTTTTCTCGCTGGAAATCGTTATGAAGTTCAGCACGGGACAATCGACTTTTTGAATCCTGTACGCACGGAGCCGGTGCTCAACATCCAGGTAAAAGCCAGGATTGACGAATACAACATCACCTTGGCGTTAAACGGACCCGTAGAACGCCTGCAAACGACCTATACGTCCGACCCGGCACTGCCGCCAGTGGACATCATTAACCTGATTGCCACGGGCAAAACGGTTGAGTCAGCGGCGGCGAATCCGAGTCCCAGCCCGACGAGCGCGATGGGGGCGCAATCACTGTTGGCATCCGGCATCAGCAGCCAGGTAAGCGGCAAGATTGCCAAGCTGGCCGGCGTCTCACAGTTGCAGATCGATCCGGGACTAGGAACCGATAACGGACAGAATCCCGGTGCGCGCATTGCAATCCAGCAGCGGGTAACCAGCAATTTGCTGGTGACTTTCGCCACGGACATTACATCGACGCAACGGGAGGCGATCCAGATTGAATACAAGTTCAATCCAAAATGGTCAATCAGCGGCACGCGCGACCAGAACGGCGGATTTGGCGTGGATGGAAGGTATAGGAAAGATTTTTAGCCTCGAGTCATTGGATTGCCGCATAGTTTGGTTCGCAGAGGATTGTGGCAGCTCTTGCCAGGAAAGAGGTGTTTCCTCGTGCGCACCATCCGTTAAATAGACCATTTCCTTTTGGTTACGCGGATATTCCCTCCTTTATGACATTTGTCATCCGCGAATTATGACATCCCTCACTTCTCCCCGCCTGCTTCTGATTCGATACTGGATTCGCCGTCATTATTGCCGCTAACGCGATTGACAAAGGCGGCGAATGACCGAGATCGAGGAGATTGGCAATGCAAATGGATCAATTAACGGTGGCTTCGCTTGCGGGCGTGACGAAGAAATATGACGCGATCACGGCGCTAAACGATGTCAGCCTGAATGTGCGGGCCGGCGAGTTGCTGGCACTGCTGGGGCCGAATGGGGCGGGCAAGACCACGTCTGTCCGGCTGCTGTTGGGACTTTCCAAGCCGGGTACAGGAAGCGTAAAGGTTTTTGGGCGTGATCCGCGCGATGCGTCCGCGCGTGGCCGCGTGGGAGCGATGCTGCAAGTAGCCAAAGTGCCGGAAACGCTCAAGGTGCGCGAGCACATTAACCTCTTCCGCAGCTACTATTCCACGCCGCTTTCGCTGGAATCGACGCTGGAGGCAGCGGGGTTGGAAGGAATGGAAAATCGGATGTTTGGCGCTCTTTCCGGAGGGCAGAAGCAGCGCGTCTTGTTTGCGCTGGCAATCTGTGGCAATCCCGACCTTCTCTTCCTGGACGAGCCCACGGTAGGGCTGGACATTGGCACACGACACCTGATCTGGCAGCAGATTCGACGGCTGATCCAGCGAGGCCGCACGGTGGTGTTGACTACACACTATCTTGAAGAAGTGGACGCCCTTGCGGACCGCGTGGTGGTGCTGAATCACGGCGTGATCGTAGCTGAAGGGACCTCGACAGAAATCAAGGGCCGGACGGCGCAAAGAAAAATCCGGTGTGCGACGATTTTGCGTCCAGGCGAGATCGAATCGATGGCACAGGTGAGCAGTGTCGCAGAGCAAGAAGGCAAAATGGAAATACGTACATCGCAGGTGGAACCAGTGTTGCGGGAACTTTTTCTTCGCGACCCAAACTTATCCGGATTGGAAGTCTCCAGCAGCACATTGGAAGAAGCGTTTCTAAAGATCGTTAAATCCGGCAGGCAGGAAACCGCACAGGAGGTGACAGTATGAGCAGCTACGCAGCAGAGATCCCGCAGGTTGTGAAGCAGAGCGCATTGCGTATGTATGGCACAGAGGTGAAGTACGAGATTCTGAAGACCATTCGGCAACCGGCTTACGTGATTCCCACGCTCGCTTTCCCGTTACTTTTCTACGTGATGTTCGGCATTGCATTCGGCGGCAAACAAGCGGTTGGCGCAGTGAATCTGGCCACATACCTGTTGGCTACTTACTCAACATTTGGAGTGATGGGCGCAAGCCTGTTCGGGTTTGGCGCTGGCGTTGCCATGGAACGCGGATACGGGTGGCTGCAAGTGAAGCGCGCCAGTCCCATGCCACCGCTGGCCTATCTGCTGGCCAAAACCGTGATGAGCCTTGTCTTCAGCGCGATCATCGTTTCTTTATTGTTCATCCTGGGAAGGCAGTTCGGCGGTGTGCACCTTTCGCCCGGCGCGTTTCTGAGGCTGATGGGTGTCATGATTGCCGGTTCAATTCCTTTCTGCGCCCTGGGGCTGGCCATTGGCTGCTATGCAGCGCCGAATGCGGCGCCTGCTGTAGTCAATATCTTGTTCCTGCCCATGTCATTTTGTTCTGGCCTATGGCTGCCCTTGCAATTGCTACCTAAATTTCTGCAGCGGTTTGCTCCGTTTCTGCCGTCGACCCACCTGGGCCAGCTGGCTTTACAGCAGGTTGGCTTTGGCAGTCCAGGAAGGGCAGCGGTCCATGTTGCGGCCCTTGTGGCATTTACCGTAGCGTTTCTTTTGCTTGCGCTACGGGGCTACAGCCGCGATGATGTAAAAGTAAACGCGTGAAAGTGCACAATTGAAAGGGAACTGAAGCCGCAATGAGACTGCTACCCAAGAATAAAGATATCGGCTGGACTCCCTACGCGTGGTTGGTCTATTTGAGCAGTGTTCCATTCTTTGGATACGCAAGCCGCCAGACATCAGCCAAGTTTTGGGCGCCGACGATTGCCGGCATGATCGTTTTTCTGGGTCTCTATTTTTGGGGCTATTGGATCAAGGGTAAGAAACTGCTCTGGATCCTTGCGGCGATCATGGTGCTCGGTGCGATTTCGGCGCCCACAAATCCCGGCGCATCGGTTTATTTCATCTATGCTGCCGCGTTTGTAGCTTCAACTGGAGAGACCGGCTTCGCATTCCGCGTCCTGGCGCTAATCCTGGTTGCCATTGGCCTGGAGACGGTGGTCTTCCATTTAGCGCCATACTTCTGGGTTCCGGCTACGGTTTTTTCACTGCTGGTTGGATCTATCAACATTCATTTCCGGCAACGCGGCCTGGACAACAAGAAACTATTGATGGCCCAGGAAGAAGTGGAGCATTTGGCCAAGGTGGCCGAAAGGGAGCGCATTGCGCGAGATTTGCACGACGTGCTGGGACACACGCTTTCAGTGATCGTGCTGAAATCAGAGCTGGCATCCAAATTGGCAGAGCGAGACCCGGCGCGGGCCGTTCAGGAAATCAAGGACGTGGAGCGCATTTCACGAGACGCGCTGGCGCAGGTAAGAAGCACCGTGCGGGGCTATCATTCACTCAGCCTGCAGGCGGAGGCGGAACAGGCTACCGCCACGTTAAAGGCGGCCGGCGTGAAAGTGGAATGCAACTTTGCGACTGCCGATATTCCGCCATCGCATGAAGGTGTTCTTGCTTTGGCCTTGCGAGAGGCTGTGACCAACGTGATCCGTCACGCTAAGGCGAGCTACTGCGGCCTGCGTCTGCGCCCGGTGGATGGCGGGTGCGAACTTGAGATCAAAGATGACGGCTGCGGGCATATGTCTCCTGAAGGAATAGGGCTAACCGGCATGCGCCACCGTGTGGAATCGCTAGGCGGCAAGCTGCAGCGGGAGGTTTCCTCCGGAACGCGCCTGGTGATTACCCTGCCGGTGAAGAACATATGAGCATCCGCGTGGTCATTGCCGAAGATCAAGGCATGGTGCTGGGAGCGCTGGCTGCGCTGCTGGAGATAGAGCACGACATTTCTGTAGTGGGGCAGGCCCATGACGGACGAGAAGCATTGAAGCTCACGCTCCAGCACAAACCTGACCTGCTGCTAACCGATATCGAGATGCCGGAAATGACAGGGCTGGAAGTTGCCGCAGAGTTAAAGCGCCAGAGCGCGGCAGCGCGCGTGATCATTCTTACCACATTTGCCCGAGCGGGCTATCTCCGGCGTGCGATGGAAGCCGGCGCCGCGGGTTATCTGCTCAAGGATTCACCGGCCGCTGCGCTGGCCGATGCCATCCGCCGCGTACATTCGGGCCTTCGTGTGATTGATCCTGAACTGGCGACGGAAGCGTGGACGGAAGCTGATCCGCTGAGCGACCGCGAACGCCAGGTATTGAGGCAGGCTGCGGAAGGCGCCACCAGCGCGGAGATCGCTGCCAGCCTCCGCCTTTCCGAAGGAACTGTGCGCAACTATCTTTCTGAAGTAATGAGCAAGCTGGGCGCTCAGAATCGAGTTGAGGCCGCGCGGATCGCAAGGATGAAGGGCTGGCTATAGGCATTCGAGGAAGAAAGATTTTTGATCAGCCTTTTCTGAGAATCCTTTCCGCCGGTAACAAAGAATGCTGCTGGAACGTTAGAGAGGCTCAATCCCTTCAAAGAAACGTGACGTCACATGCGCGACCAGAACGGTGGCTTCGGCGTGGATGGAGGATACGGGAAAGATTTTTATAGGTTTGATACTGCGCTGGAGCCTGATCGGCTGGGCGCCGATTAACAGCCTGTGCTGCGCTTGAAAAGCCTACATAGTCTTCTCTAATATCAAGGAGCAGTCACCCGCAAATTTCAAGGGGGGACATATGTACGCCATCGCACACGATCTCCGACTGGCATTTCGCCAGTTACGCCAGGCGCCCGGATTTACCCTGGTTGTGGTTCTCACGCTAGCTCTTGGCATCGGCGCCACTACCGCCATTTTCTCGCTCGTTGAAGCCGTGCTGCTTCGGCCGCTCCCATTCAGCCAGCCTGACCGCCTGGTCCTTCTGGGAGATGACATTGGAAGCGCGCCGAACACTCCCGTGACTGCACGCGAGATCGGTACATATGCTAAGGCGACCAGCGCGTTTTCTTCAATGGGCGGCTACATCGATGCCCGCTATGAACTTTCCGGCAGCACAACTCCGGAAGAAATCAAGGGCGCACGATTCACAGCAGGCCTGTTTCCAACTCTCGGCGTTAGCCCGGTCATGGGCCGGTTTTTTACAAGACAGGAAGAGGATAGTCACCAGCAGTTTGCCGTTATCAGCTATGCCTTGTGGCTCAACCGTTATCACCGAGATCCACATGTGCTCGGCACTTCCATTGTGCTTGACCGCAAGGCTTACACGATCATAGGAGTAATGCCGCGCGATTTTGAGTTTCCGCTCGAGCCTGGACGATTGGACCAGGCACAGCTTTGGGTCCCCATGAGTTTTGAGCCCGACGAACTCGCGGACGGTTCAGCCGGATTCTGGGGATATCACATGGTGGCGCGACTCAAGGATGGCGTCACGCAGGCGCAGGCCGTACAGGATGCGAACCGCGTGGCCCAGCAGATCATGCGGGATTTTCCTGTCAGCCTCTCTGCGATCCACATCAAGGGAGACGTAACACCGCTGCGCGAATACTACGTCGCAGATGCGCGCCCTTTGCTGCAAACGCTGTTCTTCGCCGTGGCGGTGGTGCTGATGATAGCGTGCATCAATGTTGCCGGTCTGTTGCTGGTCCGCGCCATCCGGCGACATGGAGAATACGCAGTTCGACTGGCCCTTGGAGCGCGATCCGGCGTAATCATTCGCGGATCGATCTTTGAAGGCGTGATGCTCAGCATGGCCGGCGGTCTGCTCGGTCTGGCATTTGCCGCGATTGCGTTGCGCGTGGTGCTCCACATCCTGCCCGATTCCATGCCGCGCATCAACGCGATCTACATGAACGGGCCCGCTGCCGCGTTCGCCGTGATACTAGCGCTGGCCAGCGGAATCCTTTGCAGCCTTGCCCCTGCTTTCGCGGCATTGCGTACCAACCTTACCCAAAGCCTGAAACAGGACGTCAGGACCAGCACGGGTGGCTTGCGCCATACCTGGCTACGCTCAATCCTTATTGTGTCAGAGATTGCCATCGCTTTGGTGCTGCTTACAGCCTCGGGCGCGTTCCTGCGCAGCTTCCAGAAGATGAGGGCCGTCGATCCGGGCTTTCGTCCTGAGAATGTTCTTACCGCGCATTACCGGCTGCCGGAGAACCAATACTCGACGAATGACGCGGTTGAGTCTTTCAACCACGCAGTGGTTGCCGGCATCCTGAGCAAACCCGGAATTGTCGCGGCCGCAATCAGCAATGGTCTCCCCTCATCCGGATTTTTGGCGCAGACTGCATACACCATTGAGGGCCAGCCTATCGACAGGTGGAAGCTGAAGTTTGCGGGCTTCACGATCACCTATGGCGATTACTTCCGTGCGATGGGAATACCACTGCTAGATGGCAGAACGTTCACAGCGGAGGACCGTTCCGGCGCGCCGCTAGTCATCATTGTGAATGAATCTTTGGCCAAACACTCCTGGCCAGGAGAGCGCGCCATTGGCAAGCGCATGCACATCGGAGGCCCGAAAAAAGCGCTGCCATGGGCAACTGTGGTGGGCGTGGTTGCCGACACCAAGCTCGGGGCTCGAGATGAACCCAGCATTGAGCAGTGGTATATGGCTGCCGAACAGCCGGCCATCATTGCCGGCCCACAATCTGCCAGGGTAACGGAACAAACCGGCGGATACATTGTTTTGCGGTCGGCGCTTCCACCTGAGCAGATGATTCAAACGTTGCGCTCAACTGTGGCCGGCGTGGACCCGCTACTGGCGCTGCAGCAGGTGCAGTCCATGAATGAGGTAATCTCCAACGTGGAAGCGCCACGCCGATTCAACACCGACTTGATTATTACGTTTGCCGTGGGCGCTCTCCTGCTCGCCATCGTCGGCATTTATGCGGTGATCACATTTACGGTTTCGCAGCGCAGCCATGAGATCGCCATTCGCATGGCGCTTGGCGCACAACGCACTGGCATTGCGCGATTCGTGTTGATTTCCGGCGCGAAATTGGCGCTCCTTGGATGTGGTCTTGGTGTGATCGGCTCATTGGCGGTCTCTCGACTGATAGGCTCCTTCCTCTTTGAGGTGAGTGCCACCGACCCGCTGATTTATTTAGGGTGTGTGCTGATGATGCTGCTTGTGGCATTGCTCGCGTCAGCGATTCCCGCAGCCCGCGCAGCTTCAGCAGATCCAATCGATGCGCTGCGAGCAATTTAGGGAGTCATTCAGTGGAAGAAAGCAATCAGCAGGACAGGGCATTGCCTCTGGTTCCTCTGGCATGAGACCATGCATGCTCATGCCCAGAACCGAGTCACGCGACTTCTTATCGAGAAATCTCGTCCTGCAAACGGACAGTTACAAGTTCACCCACTGGAAGCAGTATCCGCCAGGGACGCAGTACGTTTACAGCTATCTTGAATCGCGCGGCGGAATGTTTTCCCAAACCGTTTTCTTTGGCCTGCAATATTACCTGCTGAAATATTTGTGCAGCACGGTGGTGACGGAAGAAGACGTGATGGAAGCGCGGGAGTTTGTTGACAAGCACATTGGGCCAGGCATGTTCAACGTTGAAGGGTGGATGCATATTGTCCGCAACCTGGGTGGCAGGTTGCCGGTGGCGATTAAGGCAGTGCCGGAAGGCAGCTCAGTAAACGTGCAGAACGTGCTGATGACGATTGAAAATACAGACCCTGCCTGCTACTGGCTGACAAATTATCTGGAGACGCTGCTGCTGAAGGTGTGGTATCCGATTACGGTAGCCACGCTTTCACAAGGGATCCGCAAGGTGATACTGGGAGCTCTGCACCGCTCGGGCGATCCTGCGCTGATCGATTTCAAGCTGCATGACTTTGGCTATCGTGGTGTTTCCAGCGAAGAGACTGCCGGCATTGGAGCGGCGGCGCACCTGATCAACTTTAAAGGTACAGATACGGTGGCGGGCATCCGGGTGCTGCAAGAGTTTTATCAATCGCGCGAGATGGAAGGGTTCAGCATTCCGGCGGCGGAGCACTCCACGATTACGGCGTGGGGCCGTGAGAATGAAGACAAAGCGTATGAAAACATGCTGACACAATTCCCCCAGGGGCTGGTGGCCGTGGTGAGCGATTCTTATAACGTGTATGAAGCGTGCGAAAAACTCTGGGGCACGCTGCTGCGCGAAAAAGTGGAGGGTCGGCAGGGAACGCTGGTGGTGCGCCCTGACTCAGGCAAGCCGCGCGAAGTGGTGTTGAAGGTGCTGGACATTCTGGGTGCAAAATTTGGTTATGAGACGAATGCGAAGGGCTATCGCGTGCTGAACCCGAAGATACGCGTGATCCAGGGCGATGGCGTAAATTACTGGACGATCCAGGACGCGCTTACGGCGATGAATCGCGCCGGCTGGTCAGCCGACAACATTACATTTGGCATGGGCGGCGCGCTGCTGCAACAGTTGAATCGAGATACGCAACAGTTTGCTTTTAAGTGTTCCAACGTGACGGTGAATGGAGAAGACCGGGATGTATTCAAAGATCCCGTGGAAGGACACGAGAAAGCTTCAAAGCGAGGACGGCTGGCGCTGCACTTCAAAGACGGCAAATGGAGTACAGTGCGGGCGCGCCGGGGAGTTGACGATCCGGAAGACAGGTTGAAGCCGGTTTTTCGGGATGGAGAATTGCTGGTGGAGCAAAGCGTTCCTGAAGTGAGAAGAAGGGCAAGGCTGGATGAGAACGGGACGGGGAAGAGCGGTGGTTAGAATTGGAAATTTTCACCGCGGAGATGCCAAGGCGGGGGAAAAACCAAAACCTTACCGCGGATCAACACGGGTAAACGCGGATCTGAAGAGTCTTTGATTGATCGTCCTTTTGTGTTCCTTGGAGTCCTTTGTATTTAACTTGCTAGCTTTTCTCCATGGCTCTAGTGGGTGAATGGATTTTTTCATCAGCGTAGAGGCGCGGAGCAAGCAAAGCAATGCTGCATTGCCTTGTATTTGCGCAAGACTCAGCCCTCTCAGGTTCCGGTCGAGGAAGCAGGGTTGGATGAAGTTGTTTCGGCTTCGAGTGATTTGAAGAACCGTCCGGCAAGCAGGTTCGCGGTGGACTGGATCATGCGCTGGCCAACGCTGGCGATGAGGCCTCCGACGTTGACGTCACCGGTATATTGGATTTCTGTTGCGCCGTCAGCGTCTTTTAGATTGAGTTCGCCTGAGCCCTTTACGAATCCCGGCTGGCCTTTACCTTCTACCACGAGCTTGTAGTGCTCCGGCGCAATTATGTCTCGAAGGGAGATAGTGGCGCTGAAGACCCCTTTTACTGGACCGACTCCAGCGGTGAGCTTGGCCTTGTATTGATTGTCGCCGGTTTTTTCCATCTGCTCACAACCGGGAATGCACTTCTGCAGGATGGCAGGATCAACCAACGCGGCAAAGATGCGTTCCCGCGGGGCGGCGATTTTCTGAGTGCCTTCAATCTTCAAAATGAAAACCTTTTACCACTTTCAAACAAAAACCTCTAACCACAAAGGCCACGAAGTACCACGAAGTGAAGATGTAGAGATTCGGTTCCATTGTTTTCCTCGTGCCCCCACTCGTGGTTAATAGCTTACTTCTTCAAAGCAAAAACCTTTATCACAGAGGATACAGAGGATCACTGAGGGAGCTTTTAGATCACTGAATTCTTTTGTGCTACTTCGTGTCTTTGTGGTTAATAGTTTTATTTTGCTCTGCCTGCGGCGGTTTCAATCGCACGGCGCGTGTAGACGGTTGCCAGTTGCTTGCGATATTCGGCTGAGGCGTAGAGATCGGAATTGATATCGATTCCGTCTGCGGCGTGGGCGCAGGCGGCGCTCAAAGTCTTGGCGTCCAGGGCATTGCCTTTCAACGCGCTTTCGACTTTCGATGCGCGATATGCCTTGGGAGAAACGCCGGTGATTCCGATTCCAGCGGACTGGCACTTGCCGCCGTCGAGGGAGAGATTGACGGCGACGCCGACGACAGCGAATCCAGACGCAGGATGGCGAACTTTTACGTAGGCCTGCGCTGGCTTGGCATTGCTGTTGCCCGCAGGAATGCGGATTTCGCGCAGAATTTCTCCGGGATGCAGGGAGGTAGTGAGCATTTCAACAAAGAAATCAGCGGCTTTGATTACGCGGTCTCCCTTGGCGCTGGTGGCGACAAGTTCAGCATCGAGCGCGAGGATGGCTGCCGGCCAGTCAGCAGCAGGATCAGAGTGCGCAAGACTTCCGCCGATGGTGCCTTTGTTGCGCACCTGCATGTCGCCAAGATGGCTGGCGGTTTCAGGCAGCAGCGGGCAAGAGCGGCGCAGAAGATCGGAGATTTCAACCTGGAAGTGCGTGGTCATGGCGCCGATGCGGATTTGCCCGGCGTCTTCCTTTATATAGGAGAGGTCGCGGATGCGGCCGAGATCGATAAGGACTTTGGGCTGCATCAGGCGCAGCTTCATGGCGGGGAGCAGGCTGTGTCCGCCGGCAAGAATCTTGGCGTCATCTTTGTGCTTGGCCAGGAGCGAGAGTGCTTCGTCCAGGGACTTGGCGGCGATGTAATCAAAATTTGCTGGGATCATGAGTCTCCTATTTGCACAGGCGCTTATGCTGCGCCTGCTGAAGTCTTTTTAGGACCATTCTTAATGAGCTGCCAGACAACTTCCGGCTTGATGGGCATATCGATGTGGCGAACGCCGTATGGCGCGAGCGCGTCAACTACGGCGGCAACGATAGCCGGCGTAGCGCCGATGGTCCCCGCCTCACCTACACCTTTTGCCCCAAGAGGATTTACCGGGGAAGGCGTCTCAGTGCTGTCAAGCTCGAGATGCGGAATCATCACAGCTTTGGGCAGAGCGTAATCCATGAGCGTTCCTGTGATGAGCTGGCCGGTTTCATCGTAAACAACTTCTTCAAACAAGGCCTGGCCCATGCTTTGCACGATGCCGCCATGAACCTGGCCTTCAACCAGCATGGGATTGATCTGCTTTCCGCAGTCATCCACTGCAACGTAGCGCTGGAAATGTATTTCGCCGGTTTCTGGATCAATATCCACTACTGCAATATGCGTGCCGAACGGAAACGTAAAATTCTTCGGCTCGTAGAATGCCGTGGCGGAAAGTCCTGGCTCCATGTCCGCAGGCAGGTTTTTGGCGACGTGCGCTTCCAGCGCGATATCCGTCATCGTCAATGTTTTTCCACCAGCATGCGGCTCCGGCAATGCTCCTGCCGGCGCTTGTCCCATCGGGACTATCGGTTCTGGCGCTTTGCCGCCGCTCTTTCCATCGGCACAGAATTTCCCGTCGACAAATGACGCCTTCTCGCACTGCAGAACATGCGCCGCAATTTTGCTGGCTTTATCTTTCAGCTTCTGGATCGCCATATACACCGCGACGCCGCCCACCGCTAGCCCACGGCTGCCAAAAGTTCCAATTCCATACTGCACGATGGCCGTATCACCGTGGATCACCGTGACGTCATTCACGCCCACGCCCAGTTCGTCTGCCGCGATTTGCGCAAATGAAGTTTCCTCACCCTGCCCGTGCGGAGACGCTCCAGTCAGCACCGTAACTTTTCCTGTCGGCTCCACGCGGACAGTTGCGCTCTCCCAGCCGCCCGCCGGCATTGCAGAAGACGGCCCCAACGCGCAAATCTCCACATAGGTCGATACGCCAATCCCCATGATGCGGCCTTCTTTGCGCGCCGCTTTCTGCTCTTCGCGAAGCTTGGTGTAATCCGCCATCTTCAGCGCTTTATCCAGTGCGCCCTGATAGTTGCCGCTGTCATAAAAAAGCCCGGTTGCGGTCTTGAAAGGGAACTCATTCGGCTGCGGAAAATTCTTTCGCCGCACTTCTACCGGATCCATGCCCAACTCCGCCGCCACCAGGTCCAGCGCACGCTCAACTACATACGTTGCTTCGGGCCGTCCTGCGCCGCGATACGCATCCGTGGACATCTTGTTGGTGAACACGCCGGTCACGTTAATCTGGATCGCAGGAATTTTGTAGCAGCCAGAAAGCATCAGCCCGGTCAGCGTCGGGATCGCCGGCGTCAGCAGCTGGAAATACGATCCCATATCGGCAAACACGTTGTAGCGCAGCCCGGTCAGCGTGCCGTCTTTTTTGAAGCCAATTTCTATGTAGCCAGTCTGCCCGCGTCCGTGGATCGTCGCCTGCATATTTTCGCGGCGGCCTTCAATCCATTTCACCGGACGATTGAGCTGCATGGAAATCCATCCCATCAGCGCTTCTTCCGCATACACATTGAGCTTTGAGCCAAAGCCGCCGCCGACCTCCGGCGTAATCAGCCGCAACTTGTTTTCCGGCATGCCAATCATGATTGCAACTTGCGTCCGGCAGAGATGCGGAATCTGTGTCGACGTCCACAGCGTCAGCTCCTGCTCGCCCGGATAGTAACGCGCCAGCACGCCGCGCGGCTCCATCGCAATCGGCGCCAGGCGCTTGTGCAGGATTCTCTGCTTCACCACTTTGTCCGCACTCTTCAGCGCCGCTTCAATATCGCCTTCACCCGCCGTCAGCTTGTAAGCCACGTTTGTGCCAAACTGCTCATGGATCACCGGACTCTTTGCATCCGCGGCTTTTTCTTCATCCAGCGCTACCGGCAGCTCTTCATAATCCACTTCAATCAGGTCAACGGCATCACGCGCGGCAGATTTCGTTTCCGCCACCACTACCGCCACCGGATGCCCCACAAAATAAACTTTATTGATCGCCAGCGTGCGATGGTCCGGCACCTTCAAATCCGGCAGCGCCGCCGCGCACGGAACCGGCCCAATCTTGGCCGTGTCTTTTCCCGTATAGACGGCCACCACTCCGGGCAGTTTCTGCGCCGCCGTGGTGTCAATGCTCTTGATCTTTGCGTGCGCATAAATGGAGCGCAGAAACACGGCATGCAGCGTGTCCGGCAGGCGAATGTCGTCAACGTAATGCGCCAGCCCCTGAATCAGCCGGGGATCTTCCGTGCGCTTAATTGGTTTGCCAACTGTCTTTTCCATATATCGCCTCTTTGAGTTTCCCGTCGCTCTCGACTAGCTTCTGGCTTTTAGCTCTTGGCTTTTAGCTCTTGGCTCTTAGCTCTTAGCTCCCGCTTCGATCATTGCCGCTTTTCCTAATCCCTGCTTATCCGTGTTCATCCGTGGTATGCCTTTGCTTCTCCGATCACCCGATCTTCCTTTGCGTCCTTGCGGTTAAATATTTTCCAATCTTCCTCTGCGTTCCTCTGTGATCTCTGTGGTGAAAAGTGTTTTGATCTTTTCTGTGTTTTCTCCGTGTCTCCGTGCCTCCGTGGTAGGTGTTTCCCTACCGCGCCACGCTCTTCGACTTCATCTTTTTCGCTGCGCATTGCACTGCCTGCACAATATTCTGGTATCCCGTACAGCGGCAGAGATTTCCCTCCAGCCCGTGGCGTATCTCTTCATCCGTCGGATCAGGATTGCGCTGCAGAATCTGTGCTGCCGCCATAATCATTCCGGGCGTGCAGTATCCGCATTGCAGCCCATGATGCTCCCAGAAACCGTTCTGCACCGGATGCAGCTCGCCGCCCTGCGCCAGCCCTTCAATCGTAGTCACCGTGGATCCGTCAGCCTGCGCCGCCAGCATGGTGCAGCTCTTCACGGCCTGGCCGTCAACCATCACCGTGCATGCGCCGCATAAAGAGGTTTCGCAACCTACGTGTGTGCCGGTCAGGTTCAGCACGTCGCGTATGTACTGCACCAGCAGCAGGCGCGGCTCAATCTCATTCTGGTGAGTCACGCCGTTCACGGTAACGTTGATTTGCTTCTTCATTTGCAGCACCTCATATCCAGCAGCCTGGTGTTCAGCAGGTTAGTAACTCTTCGCCGCAGGACATATTAAATGGTTCCACAGTGACTTGCCACCAAGCGCGATGGTTCTGTAATGGTTTTGGCATCTTCCAATTTCGGCGATGTTTGGCAATTTTGGCATTCTGGCAATTGGCTCGCCCATTTACCAAATCTCGCAGTTTCGATTTTCCGATGAACCCACGTTCCGATCACGCGCGATCATCCGGTCTCCTCCGTGTCTCCGTGCCTCCCTGGTAGGTGTTGTTTTTTTCGCTTACCGGATCACCCGATCTCCTCCGTCGGTGTTCGATTTTCAATCACCCATTACCAAATTACCCAATTACCAAATCTCGCTGTCCCGATGGTCCCGATCTTTCCTCTGCGTTCCTCTGTGCCCTCTGTGGTAAATAGTTTTGCCCCAGATCTCCTTCTATTTGCTTTCCTTCAGCAATTTCGGCAACACCGCTTCCGCCTCCAGCTGCAATATTTTCTTCAGCTCCACCACTTTTAGCGGACACTCTGGCCAGTTATGTTCCCAGCACACAATCACATCAGCCTCTTCCACGTTGTGCAGATGCCGCACAAAGTTCCGGCTCTCTTTTTCAAACTCAACACGCACTCTTTGCCACACACCCGGTCGCACTTCTAGCATGGCTTCGCAGTCAGGGAACTCCGGTTGGATCCGCGTCACCACAAATCCCAGCTTCAGTGCCAGGAATCCAAAGATAAATACCACGCCCATTTCGTTTGCCGGTCCGTGCGCCATTGGCACTTGAAGCACCGGTGGCCCATAGGTCGGACGGTCTGGAAAAATCCCCAGCTCGTTCGGTGTGGAGTACCGTTTGGACGTCTTCACCGGCTCTCCCACCACCTTCAGGTGCGCCCGTGCTACGTCCACTACATCCTTCCATTCCACCTCCCAGCCATTTTCTTCTGCCAGCCCCAGCATTCCCATGGGCACCTGCCGCCAGTTGCCAAAACGGCTTACCAGCGGCCTGTGGCTGTACCGGCTGTACATGTCATATTCGTTAATGTTCGGTATTTTTCCTAACCGGCGCGCCAGCTCCGCCCAGTCTTTAAACAGAGCTTCCGGCGGCACGCGATATCCCGGTCCTTCCCGCATCATTCCGCACTCTGCCAGCGCGCGCTGGTAGCGCAGAAAATATTTCCGTACATGGCGCTCTTCCACGCCCGTGTGCAGTCTCAATTCCGCCAGGCTCGGAGCGTGCCCAATCTTTTCCGCACACTCCCGTATCGCGACAAGGATCTCTTCTTTGGTCACGGCTCGCTCCTTATAATCACAACCAGATAAAAGCCAACATGCCGATAACAAGCTCCACATTGAGGACTGCCATCCCCAACGACATGCCATCCTGAATGCGCTGCATCGGATTCCAGTGCCCCTACCCCTCTCGACGTGGCCATCCTGATCCCAAAGGTCGAGCCTTGGTGAGACAGAGTTTAGGGCCCCCAAAGCGCGCCGGTGTTGCGCGGTTTTGAGTGGAAGTGGTGAAGCAACCGGCTCCGGCTGCTGCTTCTCGGTAGCCATGCTTACCGATCCAAAATTCCGACGCCATCCATGCCGCATAACCCCTGTCATCCTGACCGAGGCCGCACGACGCAGGAAGTTCGGGCGAGTGGAAGGACCCCGAGATTGTATCCATTAACATGGCTGCATCAGGGAGTTCTTCCCACACCGCCCCATCCGCTGCTGCCTCGCGGTAGCCCAGAATCACACCTCGCACTGAGACAGAAAGCTAACGGCTAAGTGCTAATTGCTAAATGCTGCTTTTGCAACACAAAGCTAACGGCTAAGTGCTAATTGCTAAGTGCTTGTATTTGGGATTGGTTTGAACACACGTAGGCCCGCAACTTTAAGGGCTGTTTTCAAACCACATGAGGCCGCGGTAACTGTGGACCCAACGATGGCCCGCAGACTGCAGGGGTGCTGGCCTTTCCGGGTGTTTCAAGGGTTTTTCCCGCCGA
>JBAVLE010000334.1:0-14640 GCA_049688735.1 Candidatus Angelobacter sp.
CTGCACCTGCATCCGGTGGACGGGGCCGATTTGATTGTGTGCTGGGAACATAACTGGCCGGAATGTCCGCTGGAAGTGCTGGAGCTGAAGACGATGACCTGGCACAGACCGGGCGACAAAGCAAAAGATTGAACCACAAAGGACACAAAGGAACACGGAGAAAACCGAAAAGAACTCTTTACCACTGATTAACACTGATGACACTGATCGGAATCGGAGATCGGGAAATCAAAGAATTCGCCGCAGATTTACGCAGATGATCGCAGATCAAAAGCAGAACCTAAACTACTGATCGACCCTGATGAGACTGATGACACTGATCGAAAAAAACAAATCGAGGAGAAAAAGTAGCAGTAACACCACGGCGCGCTTCGTCCCAAGACGTGTATTACAAGCAATGCCAAGCATAGATCGGAATGCGCGGTGGGGTGGGCAACTCTGGAGTATAATTTCGCCCATGAAAACCTCACTGCTGCAACGCGTTGTGTGTCTACTGATGATCTATGTGTTACTTGTCCCGCAAACGTGGGCCACGTGTGGCGGCGGCGGTGGCGGAGGCATGGGCGGCATGAGTGGAGGATCGAGCCAACAGACCTACCAGGTGCCGTGGAAGCTTATTACGCCGCAGGAGCCAGTGAAAGAAGGCCTGGCGGTGTATTGGTTCCCTACGGGCAAGCAGGAGGTGGAGCGCTCAAGCCTGCGTGAGTCGCGGACACTGCAGCTTTATTCCCAGCAGTGCGTGACCATGGGCATTGTGGATGTGCAGAGCCCGCTGGGGCAGAAGTATGTCCCGGATGGGAAGTTGCCGGTGGCGCTGCTGGTGCAGGCCGATGGCACGGTGGTGACCAAGCTTGAAAACCAAAACGGCAAACTCAAAGTTGGCGATCTGGAAAAGCTGGTTGAAAGCGAGATGAAGAAGCGCGAGTCGGCGGTGAAAGAGAAGATGGAAGCCGCCAAGGCCAAGGCCAAAGCCGGTGACAATCAGGCGGCGATTGCCGAGCTGAAGCAGGTTGCCGAGCAGAAATGCATGTTCCCCGGCAAAGCCAAAGACGCGGTAAAAGAGTTGAAAAAACTTGGCGTAACCGACATGAACGCCGAGGCGATGCCGGACGGCCCAAATTTTGATCCTGCGGTGAGCGCGAAGATACAGAAAACGATGTCCTTGGGCCTGATGGCCGAGAACGATGCCAAGTACACGCTGGCGCAGAAGTATTACACGGCCGCGCACGGCATTGATCCTAACGATCCTACGCCGCTGCGCTATCTGGGCGAACTTTATCGCCACGAGACTGGCGAGTGGGACAAGGCGCGGGCCACGTTCAACCAGATCCTGGCGATGCCGGCTGATCCGCTTTCACGCGCCGTGGCGCTGCATGGGCTGGGCAAAATGACCATCCATGAAGGCGACTTTAAAAAAGGCCTGCACCTGATGGAAGCTTCAACGCAAGAGTTTCCCCTGGCGCTGGCTTATCGCAATCTGGCCGTCTATTGGAATTCTGAAGGCGACAAAGTTAAAGCCGACGCATATACGCGCAAGGCGCTGGCGTTGGATCCGAAGGAGCCTTTCAACTTGATTTTTGCCGCAGCGTTTATGGCCGGCAACGGTCATGGCGACGAAGCGTTGAAAATCGCCAAAGACAATGAGGCGATTTTGTGCGCTTCTTACAATCTGGCCGCGATCTATGCGCAGCTTGGTCAGAAAGAAAAAGCGCTGTCATTGCTGAAGCGCCACTTCTTTGAGTATGAACGGTATCAGTCCGTCCGCAGCAAAGAGATGATGGAAGCGCGCGTGGATGCGGTGTTTGCGTCGCTGTATAAAGATCCGCAATTTGTAGCGCTGACCAGCGGCGCAGATGGCCGTTTGCCGTTGCCTGGGATGGGCAGCAAGCCGGCCGGAAACTAGCGGTCGCAGGGGCGCAAAGCCGCGGATTTAGCGGCTAGCGAGTAAGAAATTGCCTGTTTGATAGTTCCCATTTTGGGAATGCGGAAAACTGAGGTAATCTCGTAATCCGCGCGCGCATTGGGTTACATTCACCTTACTTTAATCAATTAGTAAGGTAAGTATGAAGACCCTCACAATTCTTGTAGCAGAAGATGATTTGCTCACCCGCATGACGCTGGAGCGGTCCGTAGTGCAATGGGGTTACCAGTTGGTTACCGCCGGGGATGGAGAAACTGCACGCGAGTTGCTGCGCACCCGCAAAATTGATTTCTGCCTGCTGGACTGGGACCTACCAAAGCTAAACGGCATTGACCTTTGCCATTGGCTGCGGACGCACAGCACCAACCATGTTCCTTATATTGTGCTGATTACCGGCAGTGAACAGCCGGCGGACATCCAGGCAGGATACGAAGCCGGCGCTAATGATTACATGACAAGGCCATGTGATCTCAGGTATCTGCGGCGGCGAATTGCTTCCGTAGCGGACAAGGCAAACCGGCAGGAATTGCAGATGGAGAAAGCCGAAGCCGCGGGTGGGGAGCAACGCAGCGTCGCCGGATTGAGTCCGCTGGATATTTATCTATCGGACCTGCGATTGATGCGGCGCAAGACGTAGCTGGCAGCGGGCGGCTAGGTTTGCGGCGGGCAAGCGGAAGTTTGCTATGCCGCGGAATTCAAAGATCGCTTTCCGCAATCACCGTTACCTGCTTGCCCATGCGTTTGCCCACTTCAGCACACGCAGCAATCGTTTCGCCGTCGGTAAGTTGGGCTCGCACGATTTGAAGAGTTTTGCTGCTGGAAGCAGGATTGCCAAAACGCATGCCGGCGATCTTGGCCGCGCGATACGTTACGGAAGCAATATCGCTCACGCTGAGAACTGTGGTGTTCGATACCAGGATAGTTTGCGGCTTGCAGATTTTATCGAGCAGCGTGAAGATTTCGATTTTCGATTCCAGTTCGTCTGGGGCAGCTTCAATCACTAGATCGGCTTCGCGGGCCGCATGCTCCACGGTTGCAGCGTATTCCAGGCGATTGAATGCGGCCAGCGCTTCAGGCTTGCTGACTGCCCCAAGATCGGTGGCCCTGGACAGATGTTCCCGTAGTTCAGCGGCGGCGGTGCGCAAGCTGGAAGGAAGAATATCTTCCAGGATCGTACGATATCCGCCCAACGCGGCGGCAAAAGCGATTCCGCGGCCCACAGCTCCAGCGCCAATGACCGCAATAGTCCGGATTTCGGCCATCTAGCCTTTGTCCAGGATCTCCAGAGTTTTCATGAAACTGGGGTCGGAGTTGCGCATGTAGTCGGCCAGCCGTTTGCGTTCTTCCGGGGTCATGGTGGAAATTCCTACCGCAATGCGGCGGAGCGTGGCGGCAATGTCGTCCACGTAATTCATCATTCTAATCAGTTCACCGGTTGCTGGCATGCTGGATCTAGCTCCTTTATTTTCCAAAAATCTATTTTCAACTGTTCCGGCAAAATTAGCAAAGCGCCGGCATCGCGCCACACCGCGCCGGATTCGTGCATCTAAGTTCGTGGGAGCATTTCGCCCAGAAAACTGCCTTCCGCAACCAGTCCCATGAGAGCAAATCCAGCGATATTGACGCCAGAAACCAGCGGCATCTCAGAGTGCCTTGATCGCCTGGCGTCAGGCAAAAGCCAGGCCAAGCCGCTTTCCACGTATCGCCTGCAGTTTAATGCCGGCTTTCGGTTTGAGAATGCACGCCGCCTCATTGGATATCTGCACGCACTAGGCGTCTCGCACATTTATTCCTCGCCTATCCTGAAAGCTCAGACCGGCAGCCAGCACGGTTATGACATTACAGATCATAATCAGCTCAATCCGGAAGTCGGCAGCTATGAAGAACTGCAGGAGTTGGTGAATGAGCTAAAGAACTATGGCATGGGTCAGGTGCTGGATATCGTGCCCAACCACATGGGAATCGGCCTGGGCGCAAACCCGTGGTGGTGGGACGTACTATCGAATGGACGCGCATCTGAATTTGCTGAATTCTTTGATCTTGATTGGGAGCCGTTGAAACCGGAGCTGCGCAACAAGCTCCTTTTACCCATCTTGGGCGACCAATACGGCGCCGAGCTCGAAGCAGGTCACATCCGGTTGGTCAGCAGCAACGGCGCATTTCATATTGAGTACTTCGACAAACATCTGCCGCTTGATCCTCAAACTATTCCCATGATTTTTGAGCCGCGCGCTCACGAACTACCGCAGGAGCTGCGCAATCTTTTGTCTGGACTTAGAAACGTGCCTTCGCACAACTCGTCGGATGGCGATCTGGTGCGCCAACGGCGGCGTGCTGTCACTTCTTTAACGGTTGCCTGGAAGGAGTTGATGGAAAAGTCTCCGGACTTTCAACAGATAGCCGCTCACGCAGCCGCTGCAATGAATGGCAGCGCAGGCGATCCACGCAGCTTTGATGCGTTGCATCGGCTTCTGGAAGAGCAGGTTTACCGCCTCGCTAACTGGCGCGTCTCCGGGGAAGAAATTAATTATCGGCGCTTCTTTGACGTCAACGATCTCATCGGTCTCAGCATGGAAAATCCGCGCGTCTTCGCCGCCACGCATCAGTTATTGCGCCATCTGTTGGCGGACGACATGGTGCAGGGTGTGAGCGTCGATCACTGTGATGGTTTGCTAAATCCTCGGCAATATATGGTTCGTCTGCAAATGTTGTATGCCGCCAGCCAATGCAATGGGGCAATGCCGCGCGGAATGCTCGCGGAAAATGGGATTGAACTCGATCTCCAGCAGGCGTTTGGCCAGCATGACTGGATGAATCAACGAGCGATGCTTTACACGGTAGTCGAAAAAATTCTGGAACCCGGGGAAGATCTTCCGCGTGAGTGGCCGGTGGACGGTACTTCAGGCTACGACTTCACTACGCTAGTGAATGGCCTGTTCATTGATCGCCGGAATGAGCGAAGCTTCACAAACTTTTATCGTCGATTTGCCGGCGTAAGTCAGGACGTGGACGCCATTATCTACAACAGCAAGAAGCTCATCATGCATGCATCGCTTGCCAGTGAAGTCAATGTGCTGGCGCATATGCTTGATGCCATCTCCGCCACTGACCGTTACGCTCGTGACTTCACGCGGAAATCTTTGCGGGATGTGATTCGCGAGACCATTGCCTGCTTCCCTGTCTACCGCACCTACATCGACGAACGCGGAGAGATGACCGAGCGTGACCGCGGCTACATCCATGAAGCTGTTGCGCGGGCAAAACGCCGCAACCCGGATAAAGCCCCGGCCAGCTTTGATTTTCTGCGCGACATCCTGCTGTTGAAGCACAAGAATTCTGAAGACCAGTCTGATGTCTATCGCCACAAGCTCCGCTTCACGCTTAAGTTCCAGCAGCTCACCGGGCCTGTAATGGCCAAGGGCATGGAAGACACAGCCTGTTATGTCTATAACCGCTTTATCGCGGTAAATGAAGTAGGCGGGTCACCGAAGCAATTCGGCATCAGCCCGGAAGAATTTCATACAGGTAATCTCAAGCGGGTGGAAAGCTGGCCATATTCCATGCTGGCTACCTCCACGCATGACACCAAACGCAGTGAAGATGTACGAGCGCGCCTGGATGTGCTTTCTGAAATGCCCAAGACGTGGGCGGCGCACGCGCTACGCTGGCGTCGTACTAACCGTTTGCGTAAGCGCATGCTTCCCGATGGGCGCCAGGTGCCGGATGCCAATGAAGAGTATTTCCTTTACCAGACATTAGTTGGGACCTGGCCCTTTGAGTTCAGCTCGGACTCGCAACGCGAGGAATACGTAGAAAGAATTCAGCAATACATGTCCAAGGCTGTCCATGAAGCAAAGATCAATCTGAGCTGGATCAGTGACGATCCAGCGTATGTGGAAGCTTTGCGGCAATTCATTGAAAAAATCCTGCAGCCCGGGACACCGGGACGGCCAAACACGTTTGTTGAGCAGATGCGCGCCTTCATGCCGTCCGTCCATTTCTTTGGCGCAATCAACTCGCTGGCACAGCGCGTCCTGATGCTTACCTCGCCCGGCAATCCTGACATCTATCAAGGCACAGAGCTGTGGGACTTCAGCCTGGTCGATCCCGATAATCGTCGTCCGGTGGATTACGCGGTGCGTGAGACGCTGCTGACGGAACTCGACCACAAAGCTGAAGGCGGCGATCTTCCCGCCCTGTGTGCTGAGCTTCTGGAAAATTATCAGGACGGCCGCATTAAGATGTGGACCACCATGCAGGCGCTGCGCTTGCGCCGCGACCGGCGTGACTTGTTCCATCCCGGTCTTTACCGGCCGATGCATGCTAACGGCGCCAAGCAGCAGCATGTTGTTGCTTTCGCGCGCGAGCATAATAACCAGATCGCAATCGTCGCAGTGCCGCGCCTCGGCTATTCCCTGGCAGGCGGCGACATGCGCATGCCGTTGGCAGCCATATGGGAAAACACTGAGCTGCCGGTTCCATCGCGCTCTCCGGAGTTCCTGGAAAATGTTTTTACCGGAGAAAAAATCAGGGTCACGCCACAGCGAACGCTGTTATGCCGCGAAGTCTTCGCGCACTTCCCCGTCGCCGTGCTGGTCAGCACTTAACGGTAGAGGATTACGATCACACACAATCGAAAGTGTCGCCAGCTTTTCCGCCAATGTCTTTGTCACCGCATTCTTCTTGAAACGCCAGCCCCAGTTGCCATCGCTTAAGGACGGAGTATTCATGCGAGCATCGCTGCCAAGGCCCAGAAAGTCTTGCAAAGGCACAATAGCCATCCGCGCCACTGAAGCGAACGCTGCCCGGATAAAAGCCCAGTGCATTCCATCAGCGGGCTCGCCAAAATAGTTGGCGGCAAAGCGCTTCTCTTCCTTGTTCGCAGAGGATTTCCACCAGCCTGCGGTCGTATCGTTATCATGCGTGCCGGTATAGACCACACAGTTTGGCTCAAAATTTTGCGGAAGATAAATGTGCGCTCCGGGATCGCCAAAGCCGAATTGCAGCACCTTCATACCGGGAACGCCCAGCCGCTCACGCAGGGCATGCACTTCTTCTGTGATTAATCCAAGGTCTTCGGCAATGAACGGCAGATCGCCCAGGCTCGCGCGCAGTGCATGGAACAGGTCATCGCAGGGTCCCTGTACCCATCTGCCATGCACCGCCGTGGGCTCATTGGCGGGAATCTCCCAATAGCTTTCAAAGCCGCGGAAGTGGTCAAGCCGGACGATATCGCACATCTCCAGCGTGCCTTTCATGCGCTGAATCCACCAATCGTACCCGCGTGCTTTGCAAACGTCCCAGCGATATAGAGGATTGCCCCAGCGCTGGCCGGTTACGCTGAAGGCGTCCGGCGGAACTCCAGCCACCACGGTTGGAAGCAGGTTTTCATCCAGGAAGAATAAGTCGGGATTGCGCCATACATCCGCCGAATCATAGTTCACAAAAATGGCAACGTCACCCACAATCCCGATGCCGCGCTGGCGGCAGTATCGATGCAGGGCGCGCCACTGCTCAAAAAATGCGAATTGAATGGCCCGTTCAACTTCCAGCTCCCGCTGGTGCTCCACGCCAAATTTGTGCAGGCCCTCAGCTTCGCGCACTGCCAGTTCTTTGGGCCATGAACTCCATGTGGCCCCATGGTGGACGTGGCGCATCACGTCAAAAAGCACAAAGTCTTCCAGCCACCAGGCATGGGCACGCTTGAATTCTTCAAAACGGCCGCGTTCACCGTTGGCGCGCTCAAGAAAATTCTGGGCTGCCTGCCGGAGCAGCGGCATCTTGACGGCTTTCGCTTCCTCGAAATCCACCCGGCCATGCGGAGCAGGCAGTTGCTTTACCTGGTCTTTTCCAATCCAGCCTCGTTCGGCCAGCCTTTCCAGGCTAATAAGCAGCGGATTTCCCGCAAATGCGGAGATGGCGGAATAGGGAGAGTTGCCCAGTCCGGGTGGTGAAAGCGGAAGCACCTGCCACAGCCCCAGTCCGGAGCTGGCTAAAAAGTCCGCAAATGCATAAGCTTCCGGCCCAAGATCGCCGATACCACCCAGCGAAGGCAGTGAGGTTGGATGCAGCAGTATTCCGGCCGATCGCTGGCACAACATAGTTTTCTATGATGCAGTCTTAGCTGCGAGATTTGGCAAGGTTGTCCATTTCTGTTTTGTTGATCTTTACTTTGCCTTCTTTTTCCAGGCGGGTATTCAGATCGTTGACAAATTGGCCCAGTATCTCTTGGCGCTTCTGTGAAGCCAGACGCTCGCGCAACTGGTCGCGCTGCTTGGCAAACTCAGCGTCAGTTGGGGAGGGCTCTTGCCGTTCCACAATCTGTATGACTGCCTGGCTAGCGCCCAGGTTGAGCGGGCCGCTGATCTCGCCCTGCTTCATCGTGAATGCCGCGCTGGCCGCCCCTGACATGCTCCCGATGTCAGGCACCTGCTGCGTCCGGGAAACCAGATCGCTGGTCTTCACCGTCGCGCCGGCTTCTTTGGCAGCTTTCGCCAGATCGTGCTCGGCGTGCGCCCGGTCCGCCATTTCCTGCGTCTTGCGCCGCAGAATATCGGCGGCGCGCTGGTTCTTGAAATCCGTGGTAACGCGATCTTTGATTTCTTCCAAGGATGGAGTGCGTGCAGGCTCGATTTTTGTGACTTGGAAGACCACCGTGCTTTGTGGCGTCTCGGTAGATTGCGGACCTGACTTCTCATCGGCAGAGAAAATCGCATCCATCAATTGAGGTTGCGCGCCAATGCCGGGCAACGCGTCATTTTTAGCGATCGGATTGCTGGTGATAACCTCAGCGCCATACTTGCTCGCCGCTTTCTCCAGCCCTTGCTTCTGCGCAATCGCTTCGGCATCCGTGGCAGCCTGGCTTACCATCCCCTTGATTTTTTCCTGCTTGATCGCTTCTTCAATTTGCGGCTTCACCTCAGCCAATGGCTTCAAGTGTGCATCTTCTTTATCTTCTGTTTGGATGATGTGGAACCCGAAAGACGACTGCACCGGGTCACTGATCTGTCCTTTGTTTTGGCCAAAGGCGACTTTTTCAAATTCGGGTACCGTCTGCCCCTTATTGAGCCAGCCCAGTTCGCCGCCTTTGTCTTTGCTGCCGGGATCACCAGAATACTTTTTCGCCAGCCCTTCCCAATCTCCAGTGGCTTTCACCTGCTTCAGCACATCCTGCGCTTTGGTGCGCGCGTCATCAACGGCTTTCTGGTCCACCTTGCCGTCAGGTCCGGGCTTTGGCATCTCAATCAAAATGTGGCGGACCTTCACCCGCTCCGGAATGCGATATGCATTCTGGTTTGCGCTGTAAGCGCGCTGGATCTCCGCGGGGTCCACAGTCACTTTGTCCGCAAAATTTTTGTCACTTAGAACAAAATATTTGATCTGCCGCTTTTCCGGAATCGAATTGGTATAGCGCGCCTTATTCGCCTCATAAAACGCCTTCAACTCCGTATCAGTCGGCTTGATCGTTTTGGAGACGTCATCCAGCTTAAGAATCGCGTACTCGAATTTCACTTTGGTGTTCTGCTCTTTATAAGCTGCTTCCACCTCAGAGTCGGTTGCGGTTGCGCTGGCGCCAATCAGGTTCACCAGCTTCCGTTGCAGCAGATCAAGCCTTACATCGCGCTCAAAGTTTTCTACCGTGGTGCCGCCCTGGCTCAGCATTTCCTTATACTTCGCCGCGCCAATCCACTTTCCGCCAGGGAAGAAAGCCTGCTTGTAAGGACCATATTGCAACTCGTCACGAAACTCCTGGTCGGAAACGTTCAGCCCCATGCGCTCGCTCTCATACTGGAGCTCCGCCTGCTGAATCAGCTGCCTGACCGCCTGCTGGCGGAGGATGGGCAGATAAAAATCAGGGATTTGGTTTCCACGCGCCTGTGCCTGGACCACGCGCGCTACTTCTTCGCGGTGAATTTCATGGCCCCCGACGGACGCCACAACTCCGGCTTCAGTCACTGATGTATCAGTCATAAATCCGGGGATGAGGTAGGTCACCATGCTGGCGGCAATCAGCAAGAGAAATCCGGCGAGGAGATATTTGGCGGCTTTGTTGCCGCTTTGCAAAAACTTAATCATGGATGAAATGCTCCAGGAAAATTATGAGGTCAACTATCATTATTATAAAGTGATCTGCTGCTTTAACAAAACTTTACCCGCTAGCCGATGTCAAAATGCTCTGCGCGAGCATCTCACCCTTCGCGTCCCCCCAAAAAACAGAGATTTTGCGCTGATAAAGACCCATACGCAGGGGGCGAGACAAGAAGCTTGCGTGAGGGATAAGTGGTTCCGCCCAGGAGACGTAGCACTGCCGCGTATCCTCACTATAAAAGCTAAGCTTTGTCCCCCGATTATTGATGTCATACTTATTCATGTGCGCGAGGTAGAACAATGTTCCCGGCAAAAAAACGTTTCATAGTGTCTATTGCAGCAGCCATCACTCTTATTACCATTGCGGGCTGTGGAGGCGGTGGCAGCATTAGCTTCCCTCCTCCTCAAGGTGGTTTTACGAATGCAAACCTGACCGGCCCTTTTGCATTCTCTTATACCGGCTCTGACGCAGGAGGCTTTTTGGCCGCAGCCGGCAGCTTTGTTGCCGATGGCGCTGGCCACATAACTTCCGGCACTCAGGACATCAATAGCGGAGCGCCGGTGACTCCCAATGCCGCGGTCAACGGTACCTACCTTGTGCGAAGAGACGGACGAGGCACCATCACGCTCAATTCACCTGCCGGCAATTCGACTCTGGATTTTGTCATTGTGGCTGGCGGTCACGCGCTGGTGACCCGTTTTGATGGCAATGCAACAGGCAGCGGCACAATTGACCAGCAGACGACCTCCGCTTTTTCCAATGCTGCACTGGCCGGCCCGTTCGCCTTCACTCTGTCAGGGATCGATACCGGCGGCGTTCCAGTGGCAGTCGGCGGCGTGTTTACTTCTGATGCTTCAGGTAACCTTACCGCAGGCTCGGATGACTCAAATGATAACGGCCTGATTGTAGCCAGTGATCCAATGACTGGATCCATTCCGGTTGCTTCTACAGGCCGCGGCACGGCCACGCTAAACACATCGCGCGGCGCACTGACATTTGCTTACTATGTGGTAGATGCCAACCACCTGAAAGTTGTAGGTACGAACACTTTCCCTGCTCTTGGCGGCGAAGCCTTCCGCCAGACCGGCCCATTCAGCAACGGCTCCGTCTCCGGCCCATTCGCATTCACGACTGCGGGAGCTGATTTGCTCAATGGAAACCCATTTGCCGCCGGCGGAGTTTTAACCTCTGACGGAGCAGGCAACGTAAGCGCCGGGTTTGAGGATTTCAATGATGGCGGTTCCGTCACCACAGCTGTACCCATTACTGGCACATATGCCATGGCGGCCAATGGTCGTGGGACGCTGACCCTGAATACCACAGCCGGCGTCTTTAACTTTGCCATCTATCCTTCCAGCGGCGGCGTGCTTGCGCTTGAAATCGATACCGGCTTCCTTACCTCGGGCACCGCGCTGCAACAGCAGACCACCGCGTTCACTGCGGGTTCTTTACAGGGGACCTACGGAATGAATTTCACAGCGGCTGCCGGAGGCGGCACAGAGCTGGATTCAATTGCGGAATTTACCGCTGACGGAGTAAGCAAGCTCACCGGCATTATCGACATCAACAATAACGGCGGCATCACCTTTGGCCAGTCCATGACGGGGACCGTAACCGCAAATGCTAACGGGCGCTTCCCACTGCCCCTGCAAACGCCGTTAGGCACCCAGAACGTGATTGCCTATTTGGTGGATGGCAACCGTGCACTTTTCATTGAAGCTGACGGCAACCTGGTTGCGGCGGGAGATATTCGTCACCAGTAGAAAATTTGCAATAGACTTCAGCGGGCGGCAGAAATGCCGCCCTTTCATTTGTTGAATTGATAGCTTTGCAGCAAACAAAAAGGCGGAACGCCTATGCTGCGCGTCCCGCCTTGGCTCTCAGAAAGAGCTAACGTCAATTCTTAGTAAACCCAGCTGTACCCGTTCCAATAGAGCCAGCGATGTCCGTCCCAACGGCGATTGTAGTAGCCGTTGTTGTAACCGCGATCATATCGCCCGTCCCGGTCCACGTAACGCCGATCATCTCGGTCGTGGTCGCTATAGACTCGGTAGTTGTTGTAATTGCGGTCTCTGTCTCGATCCCGATCACGGTCTCTGTCGCGGCCCCGATCTCGGTCCCTGTCATGGTCGCGGAATGCCACGTTTTGTGGAACCATCTGGGCCGATGCCAAAGCCGAACCGCCGGTAATAAGTGCCGCTCCAACTAACATCATTCGTAAACGATTCATAATCTCCTCCGATTTTCGCCAGGCCCGACTTCTTTTCCCGCTTGGTTCAGGTCTTAGCTTTTTCGTTCTGTCTGTACAAACCCAGATTGACCACTGGTGTTTTGAAAGCCCTGTAACGATTGTCTAAGCCCTGTAACGAAATGTTGGGTTTTGTAGGCCGAGCAACCGTCCGTAACAAAGCCGTAAATTATTCTGTTCTGAGTGGCCTATTGTCCGAGTCTAAGCATCCAAGGTTGCTTAAGAGGTGCTCCTTGGCATATTTTCCTCCGATCAGTGAATCTGAGCGGCTACTACATGCGCTCAAGCATTGCGGTGATCAACTTGCCCTTTGGATCAGCCAATCGCCGGCAAATGCCTGCCTTCTAATTGAAGATCCGGCGGCAGCCATTGAAGCCGCGACTGCTCCATCTGATGTGGATCTCGACACCATGCGCGAACTGGAATCCGTTTTAACCAGTCTCGCCCAAAAACTCGATCTGCCCGCGACCATCCGCATCGAGACAGATCTGAGCAAGAGTTCATAAGAGCCGCCAGCGCTTACCGGGGCAGAGTCCGCGCGGCCAACCTAGCGCTTTAGCGATGAACAAACAAAATGGCCCGGCTTTTTGTAGCTCGGGCCACCTCGTGATTGAGTAAGGGGGTCGTCCTACTCAAACCTTAAAGCTTCTATTGGGTCCAGCATCGCCGCTTTCCGCGCCGGATAAAATCCGAAGAAGATTCCCACCGCAGTTGAGAACACTACCGCCGCTCCCACCGCCACAGGCGAAATCAAGATGCTCCATCCCAGCACCCGGGTAATGGTCATCGAAGAAGCCACGCCAAACAGGATGCCCAGAATTCCTCCCGCCATGCTCAGCACCACTGACTCGCTCAGGAACTGCCGCAGCACATCAGACTCCGTCGCGCCAATCGCAATACGAATGCCGATCTCCCGCGTACGCTCCGTCACGGATACCAGCATGATGTTCATGATCCCGATTCCACCCACGATCAGCGACACCCCGGCAATTGACGCCAACAACAGCGTCATGACCTTGGAAGACTCGTCTGCAAGTTGCGCGACGTCTGCCAGATTGCGCACGCTGAAGTCGTCATCCTGCCCTGCCCGAATGCGGTGCCGGTCGCGCAGCAGTGACGTAATCTGACCCTGCGCCGCATAGCTGGCTGACTGAGACGTGGCAGAAGCCATAATGTATTGCAGCCAATCCTGCCCGGTAATCTTTTTTTGCAGCGTAGTGATAGGCACAAAGACGCCGTCGTCCTGGTCCTGTCCCATGCCTGACTGCCCTTTGGCCTGCAACACGCCGACTACCTGGAACGGCAAGTTGCCAATCCGTACCGTCTGGCCCGTGGGATCGCTGTTGCCAAACAGGTTCTGCTGCACCGTCGCGCCCAGCACAACCACGTTGCTCGCGCGCGTCACATCGTCCTGGCTAAAATTCGCGCCCTTGGCAAAGTCCCAATTGCGGATATCAAAATATTGCGGCTCAGTGCCTGTAATGCGCGTGCTCCAGTTTTGATTGTCCGCAACTACCTGCACGCTCGCTCCGGCTCCCGGCGCAACCTGCCCAATCGTCGGGACCTGCTGCTGAATCGCCTTCATATCGTCATACACCAGAGTCTTGGTCGCGCCCCCACCCAGCCGTATGCCGCCTTTATTCACGCTCCCGGAGCTGATGTAAAGCAGGTCCGTTCCCATCGACGCAATCTGGTTCTGCACCTGCTGCTGCGCGCCCTGCCCCAGTCCTACCGTGGCGATCACCGCTCCCACGCCAATCACTATTCCCAGCATGGTCAAGAGTGAACGCATCTTGTTCCTTGTTAACGCTCTTACCGCTATTTTCAAAATCGCTATGAAATCCATATAACCCCCTAAAAACCTATCGCCAGAATTTCAAATTTAAAATTTCAAATTTAAAATCGTTTGATTCCCATTTCCTCTGTGTTCCTTCGTGTCCTCGCTGGTTATTGCTTTCCGATCTCGCTCTTCTCCGTGCCTCTGTCCCCGTGGTAGGTTTTGCTTTTCCGATCTCTAGTCTTCGTCTACCGTCGGCATGTTCTTCAGCACTTCTGCTGCACGCGGCCGATTTTTTACCGCATCGTCGTGTCGTATCTTTCCATCACGAAACACCACGGTCCGTTTCGCAAATTGCGCGATGTCCGGTTCGTGCGTCACCAGCACAATCGTCAGTCCGCTGTCATTCAAGTCCTGGAAGATCTGCATGATCTCCACTGATGTTCTGCTGTCCAGGTTTCCCGTAGGCTCGTCGGCCAGCAGGATTGCGGGCTTGTTCACCAGCGCCCTTGCAATTGCCACACGCTGTTGCTGTCCGCCGGAAAGCTGCGATGGGAAATGGTCCATCCTCTCGCCCAGTCCAACCAGTTCCAGCACCTCTTTCG
>JBAVLE010000335.1:0-6790 GCA_049688735.1 Candidatus Angelobacter sp.
TTGTGGAGGAGAAGGGCCGTTGCTCATTCCAAAAGAATGAAGCATTTGCTAAACAACTTCGCCGGTTACTTCGCTACGCTCCTGAAATTGCAGCCACTGTGGAACTGGTTATTCGCCACTGCTACTACCATGAGGATTGCTCTGTTTTTGACTATAGCTCTGCGTCTGAAATTAACTCTGTGCGTAAAGAAAGCCCTGCCATCAAAGAAAACTTTGCCTTTAAAGATAGCGCGCGCTTTGAAGATAGCTCTGAGCAGAGCGGCGCCGGACAATCGCCGACTGAGAGAGAGCACCGGATGATGCCGCGAGTAAGGGAGGACACCAAGAATCACCGTGCTGAAGCTGACTTAGCGCCTCACGACTCGCACGCGGATATTGCTGAACATGCAGATGTCGCGTTTCACGGCCCGCCTATGGGCATTCCATCTAACAATCCGTACGCAAATGCCGCGCCCGACGACGAGCTGCACGATCCGTACGCGGATGCCGCGCCATACGAACCTTCAGATCTCACGAACCACGAATCCACGAGAGGGTTCTGCATGACCGCGTATGTTACAGGTTTTGGCGACAAAGACCACGATCCATTGTGTCAATGGATAATCGGACTCAATCTCCTGCTCCATGCCATTGTTCAACTGACCAATTCAAAACTGCAACTTTAGCTAAGATCCAAATCCAGTCCCCACAAGCTAAATACACTCAAGCCGAAAACCCCAGCCGGTCGACAGATTAAAGCGTGCCAAGCTCAAGGAACGAAAAATTCAACAGCTACGAAAGATTCAGAAAGAGTTGTACTTCGAGACGGCATGACCAAAGCTGGCAGGACGTTTAACATACTCGAACATAGTTCCGACACACTGCGCCCCTCTGCCTTCTAAGCAGAAGGCTGCAAAAGCTTGGCTACGAGGATGTTTTTAGGAAGTGGCGTTCTTTATTGAGTTATTGCCCTTGCCGATAAACAGGAAGCGCGGAGGGAAACAGAAAGAAGAAGAGCAAGAAGTCCAGAAGAGAAAAAGGAGAAAGCCGCATTTCGCAGCTTTGTGCTCTGGTTTACACGTTTGCGTTATTTTTGTTATTCAAAGAAGTTTTCACCGACTGTCACTGCTTGGAGGCGATCCGGCTTCCTTTACTCAGTCTGGAATCGATCTGCTGGGCTTTTTCCAAATGCTTTTGTAGTATCGGCAGCGTCTTGCTGGCCCATTGCTTCACGTCAGGATCTTTGGCGTTCTGTAACTGACTGGTAAATTCCTGAACGTCTTTCTGGTGGTCTTCAACCATGCCGTCCATATAGTCTTTGTCCAACTGTTTACCAGTGTCACTGGATAGTTTTGCCTGCAGCGCTTTCGCATCATCGGGCAAATCATCATTGAAATTGAGATTCTTGGATTGCGCGAGTTCCTGCAACTCATTCAGCACGGTGGTGTGGTCTTTCACCATCATCTGAGCGAACTGCTTTACGCTGGGAGTTTTACTCTCGGCGGCGACGATTTTTCCCAACTCAACTTCGGCGCTGTTGCCCTGCGCTGCCTTGGTAACGAATTCCTGATCAGATTTGTTAGAGGGACTGGAAGCCGCGGCTCCGGAATTCGGTTGAGCGGTATCGGGCGTAGCAGCTTTGTTTGTGCTGGTGCAGCCAACACTGATCAAGCCCAGCATCAGCAGGGCGCATAGACCGTGTTTCATGGATGGAAAGACTCCTTCGGCAATATCACGACATTTGATGTGTAGAAGTCAGCGCGTGTCGCCTCGCTGCGGCTCGCGATGTTTTACAGCAACCCATCTGCCCAGGCTACGATCGTGTTGCGCTTGCCGCGTTGTGCGATGCCCAAAAAGTTTGCCTGAAAGCTCAAACCATCGCGGATGAAGGAGCGGTGGCTACGAATTGAAAGCCGAGTGTGCCCCTTTGGACGGGGGTTGATCGACCATCAGGAAACTCAGTGCTCATCCGGTGCCTTGTTGGGATGTGCCTTTAGGTCACGTGAACGATTTTGTGTCACCTATCCGATAAATGCTATTTTCCGTTCTCAAAACTCCTGACAAACTCAATTAAGCTTCTCACGCCGATTCCAGACGGGCCTTTGGCAATCCAGCTTTTGTTTTCTTCCATCCATGCGGTGCCGGCGATGTCGAGATGCAGCCAGGGCGTGTCATCGACGAACTCTTTTAGAAAGACGGCGGCGGTGCTGGCTCCGCCCCAGCGTCCGCCGGTGTTCATAATGTCAGCGATGTTGGAGCGGATCTGGTCAAGATATTCCTGGTCAAGCGGAAGACGCCAGAACTTTTCTCCTGAGCGTTGCAGCGCAGAGGTGAAGTGCTGGTAGGCATCTTCATTGTTGGCAAAAACGCCGGCATTCGCATACCCCAGCGCGACCACACAAGCGCCGGTGAGGGTGGCAGCGTCAATAAGGTGGGTGCATCCGAGAGTCCTGGCGTAATAAAGGCCGTCAGCCAGCACAAGACGGCCTTCGGCGTCTGTATTAATGATCTCAATGGATTTGCCGGACATGGCAATTTGCACATCGCCGGGTTTTTGCGCTTTACCGCTGGGCATGTTTTCAGAGGCACAGACAATGCCGATAACTTTTACTTTGGGCTTAAGCAGAGCAATAGCGCGCATGGCGCCGATCATGGCTGCGCCGCCGGCCATATCGTATTTCATCTTTTCCATGCCGTCGGCCGGCTTGATGGAGATGCCGCCGGTATCAAAGGTAATGCCCTTGCCCACCAGACCGAGCACCGGTTTTTCGGGCGCGCCCGGCGGATCATAACGCATCACGATGAGCCGAGGTTCTTCGTCGGAACCCTGAGAGACACTCCAGAATGCGCCCATCTTCATCTCTTTGATCTTGTCGGGGCCCATAAGTTCGCATTTGAGGCCAACGGTGTCACACATTTTTTTTGCGCGATCGCCCAGCATGGTAGGCGTAAGGCGGTTGCTGGGTTCGTTCACCAGTTCGCGAGTAAAGTTCTGCGATTCGCCGATGACTCGGCCTTGGGTCAGGGCGTTCTGCAGCTTGGTTTGTTCTGCACCTGCCGGAGCTACCACCGTGATTTCTTTCACGCTCAGATCTTTGCGATCACTGCGGTAGGTATCGGGGTCGAAGTCGGCGACCAGAGCGCCTTCAACTATTGTGCGCATTGCGTCTTCCGCGCCAGTTGCGAGATCGGGTAGCAAAAAGGCGCAGCTCTTGATGCCCCTGGGCTTCAACGCGCGGATGGCGCTGCCGGCGGCCTTGCGTACTTCAGCATGAGTAAAGGACCTAGCCTTGCCTGCGCCGACTACCAGCAGCCTTTTGGCTTTTAATCCCTGGGGACGGTGAAGCAGGGCGGTTTCAAAAGCTTTGCCCGTAACCTCTCCGCTGGCGACCAGTTCGGCAATGGCTTTTTCCAAGGCGCCATCTTTCATGGCCAGCCGAGGTTCAGGCTTGGGAGCTTCTTTGCCGGCGGTTTGATTGCTTTTTAACAGGTCTTTATCAGCATTGTCCTTGGTGGCGTGGTCCAATGCGAATACAACCAGGCATTCGGTCTCAACTTCTGCGGGATTAGCTGCGATCAGGCGTATATCCATAATTGCGCTTTTAACTCCTCTATAAAAAGTGAAGCTATTGCTTTCGTGATCGGGCAATGGCCTCGCGAGCTTCCTTATCGGCCGTGCGACGGCGTTCAGTTTCACGTTTGTCCCAGCTTTGTTTGCCCTTGGCCAAAGCGATCTCACATTTGATCTTACCGTTTTTAAAGTACATACGCGTTGGCACAAGGGTGTAACCTTTTTGCTGGGTCTTGGCCTGGAGCTTGCGTAGTTCGTCTCCGTGGACAAGGAGCTTGCGGGTGCGGAGCGGCGTATGTCCAGCGTACCCGGCATTTTCATAAGCCCCGATATGGGCATTCAGCAGCCATAATTCGCCGTCTTTGAGCAGGGCGTAACCATCTTTCAGGTTTGCGCGGCCCGCCCGCACGGACTTGACTTCAGACCCGGTCAGCACGATTCCAGCTTCCATTTTGTCTTCAAGGAAGTAATTGTGGCCGGCGGCCCGATTAAACGTGGCATCGCGCTCGCCGGAAGCGATAGGATCACGCTTGACGTTTTTTGGCTTGTTAGGCTCGGTTTGGTGTGTGGTCTGGCGGGCCATGGCATGCTTTGGTGGCTTATGGCAAACTTTTTATGCTACCACAGCGCAAAATTTGTTACTAAAGTCGTTCTAGGTAGGGCACCAAAACAGGTGTATAATCTGGCTTCCGAAAAGTCTAATTCTGGATAGCACGATGGGGACTGCCCCCATTATTCCCCTGAAAAATGAAGGACTTAGGAAAAAGCATAGATGAGTAGGAGCGTATGAGGAAGGTTACAGCAACCCTCACAATTTTGTTTCTTTTTGCGGCATTTTTGTCCGCCGCGGAATCAGCCAAAAGTCTCTTCCAAAAAGGGGCAAAGGCCGAGGCGCGGCAGGATTACGAAGCCGCGTTTGAATTCTATAAAGCCGCGTATCAGCAGAAACCAGAAGACCTGAGATACCGTGTGCCTTATGAGCGGACCCGTACGCTCTCCGCCGCCAGCAAGATCAAGCGGGCGCAAAAGCTCCGGGACCAGGGCAATCTGCAAGAAGCACTTACGCTTTTTCAGCAGGCGCTGGAGATTGATCCCAGCAACGATCTGGCGGCCCAGGAAATCCGGCGCACCGAGCAGATGATGCAAAAGGGAGGCTCTGGAGGAGAAGCTACGTCTACACAGCCAAGCGCGCGTGAAGAAGAAGATCCTTTACGGAAGCGACTGGAGCGCGCCAGCTCTCCGGTGGCGCTGGAGCAATTTCCTGATTCACCCATCACTGCGCTGGAAATGACGGAAGATTCCAAAGTGGCGTATGAGACCATCGGCAAGCTGGCCGGCATTAACGTTCTTTTTGATCCTGATTACACTTCCCGCCGCCTGACCATCAAGCTGAAAGGCGTAAGCTTGCAGGAAGGACTGGACATTGTCGCGCTGGAGTCGCGCACCTTTTGGCGTCCGGTAACGCCGAACACAATTTTTGTTGCCCAGGACACGCAGGCGAAGCGCCGCGAACTGGAGCAAAACGTAGTAAAGACTTTTTATCTCGGCAACGTTTCCGGCCCTACCGATCTCCAGGACATTGTGAACGCCATCCGCACCGTGCTTGAGGTGCAGCGCATCCAGCAGATTCCGTCGCAGAGCGCCATTGTGATCAAAGGCACACCAGACCAACTGGCGTTGGCTTCCAAGATGATTGACGATATCGACAAATCAAAGCCTGAAGTGATTGTGGATGTGTGGGTAGCGCAGGTACGCCGCGACAAGCTGCGCAATCTGGGCATTACGCCGCCCCAAAATTTGACGGCGGCCCTGCAAGGTACCAATACCACCAGCAGCACTGGAACCGGCACCACTACAACGACTTCAGGCGGGAGCTTGAACTTTAATGACTTGCAGCACCTGAATTCGACGAACTATGCGGTGACGATTGATCCTCTGAAGGCAGTGGCGCTGTTCTCTGATGCGGATACCAAAATCATGCAGAACCCGAAGATCCGCGCTACCGATAATGAAAAGGCAACGCTGACAATCGCCGACAAGATTCCTATTGCGACTGGCTCGTTCGGTACGCCGCTTGGAATCGGTACAGGCGTAGGTTCGGTGGGCGTGAATACGCAGTTCACCTATACAGACGTCGGCGTAAAGATGGAAATTACGCCGCGGGTGCATCCTGACGGACAAGTCACGCTGAAAACTTCACTGGAAATCTCAAACCTGAACGGGTCGCAAACCATTGGCGGTATTACCCAGCCGATTATCAGCACGCGCAAAGTTGAGCATACGATCCGACTGATGGATGGAGAAACAAACCTGCTGGGCGGAATATTGGAAGTGGATGACACTACAACCGTGAGCGGCACACCATTTTTGGGGCAAATCCCGCTCCTGAAGTACCTTTTTAGTTCAACGCAAAAACAGCACACTACCAACGAATTGGTGTTTATCCTGGTGCCGCACATTGTGCGCAGCCAGGAACTCAATGAATTGAACCGGCGTGCGTTTGACGTGGGTACGGGCAGCGGAATTGATTTGCGCATGGCCGGCCGCCAAGTGCCAGCCAGCAACGTTACTCCGGCAGCCGCCGCACCAGCACCGCAGCAACCGGCGGGCGGAGCGCCGGCCACGGCAGCACGGCAGCCTGCGGCCACAGTTCCCCAGCAGCAGGCGCCAGGTCAGCAGCCGCAGCAGCAGAATGCAGCTTCACAGAGCACACCTGCGCCGCAGCAAACGCTGAAGCCAGGCCAGGCGGGATTGCGTCTTGAACCGGGAAGTCAGCAGCAGCAAGTTGGAAGCAGCTTTCCCATGACCATTGTATTGTCACAGGGCGAGGACATTGCATCCGTTCCCATCCAGATCACTTACGATCCCAAACTGTTCCAGTTCTCAAAAGTCACGAATGGCGATTTCCTGGCGAAAGATGGCCAGAACGTGGCATTGGTGTATCGTGACGATCCGGCAACTGGCAGACTTCAAGTCACGGCACAACGCACGCCAGGATCGCAAGGGATCACAGGCGACGGTACTGTCTTTAACCTGACGTTTACGGCAAAAGCCAAGGGAACCGGGGTGATTGCCATCACCGTGCCTGGCGCGCGCAACAGCAAGAATCAGCCGGTAACGGCGTTAGGATCGCAAAGCACAGTCACGGTAAACTAATACAAGGCCCGTGATGAGGCAGAGACAAACAGATCGTTTGAATTGCGTTTTCAGCAGGGCGCGCATTTTGCCGGTGCGCCAGCG
>JBAVLE010000336.1:0-8547 GCA_049688735.1 Candidatus Angelobacter sp.
AGAGAAGCGCGCAGACTACAGAACTGTCAGAGTAAAGGTCACCGTGGCTGTTCTGTTCGGCGCTGCCGTGCCGGGACCGTTGACTGGAGTTACGTCCACGCCGATAAAGCGCGTCTGCGTTGATCCGCTGGCCGCATTGCTCACGATGGTGTCAGGCGCTGCCGTGCTTAAAGCCGTAAAGTCCGTAACGGCCGCGGGAACGGTGGCGGAGTTCAATGAGTCACGCACGATGAAAATATTGTTCGGCGGGGCGAAGTTAGTAGAGACCTGAGCGGTAATCGTGTTGTTGCTCGTGGTCTGGCTGGTGAAAACCGGGTTCAGGTTGTAATCTGACCAGTAAATTGCGTCTGTGGTTCCCGGCGTTGTGGGAGCAAACCTGTTGCAGTTTCCTTTATTGATGCCCAGCGCGTCAACGGTGCCGAAATCCATGGAATAATCAGTTCCCGCGCCAGGGGCTACAGGGCAATGGATCGCGGTGGATGTGCCTGTGCTGAGCGTCAACTGAATTGCGCTCTGTACGGTTGCCGAAATCTGCAGAGTCGGCGATACCGTGTTGGTATTGGTCGCCGTTGTGCCGGCGAATGCCGCTGTGGAAAGTGCCACCATCCCCAGCGCAAAGATCGTAAAGTATTTCTTCATTTTTAAGCGTCTCCTCGTGCTTGAATCACTGGGCGGGCAATCCTAATCAACAGCCTTCAGCCCTGCGTACCTGCTCATTCTTAAGGGGTTCGTACTTTGTGACAACGGTACTTCAGTAATCCGGACAGTAATGTGCGCTGTTCTGCACGTAATTTGGCCGCTCTGGGCTGAGGGAAAGTTGATGCTGATTCTACTTGCCGCCAAAGAGGCAACAACCGGGGATTTCCCTTAGGTACCACGCTAGACATTGCCTTACCGGAGTTAATTGAATCGGCAGAAATCGACGCCTGGACATGCCAAATGGCGCTGTAAACACCGACTGTAGCGCCTGCATCCAACTTGATGATGCACAATCGCAAGGAGAAGAAGATGATGAAACGATTTTCAGGGTGGTGTTTGGCTTTTGCAGTCTGTATGGGTTTGGCCGTTGCGGGAGCGGCACAGGAACCCGCAAGCAATCCCGGCGGGGCGCAAAACGTCACGGGGCCGCAACGCTCCCAGGACAGAATCTCTCGTGAAGTGTTTCACGAACTGGTAATGCTGCCGCAGCTCACTATTTTTGACAACCTGCAATATAAAGTGGATGGCAACAAAGTCACGTTGACGGGACAAGTGCGCAACGCGGTGCTGAAAGACGCGGCGGAAAAGTCGGTTAAGCACATTGAAGGAGTGGACAGCGTAAACAATCAGATTGAAGTTTTGCCGGCCTCAGGTAATGACGATAGGATTCGCAGACAAGTAGCGCGGGCGATTTTCAATGACGAGCGGCTTTTCCCTTATTCCATGGGATCAGTCCCGCCTATCCACATTATCGTGAAAGGCGGTCATGTCACGTTGGTAGGCATCGTGAATTCAGAAGCAGACAAGAACGAGGCCAATATTCGCGCGAATGGCGTTCCGGGAGTTTTCTCAGTGGATAACCAGCTGCAAGTGCAGAAAGGGTGAATCACAGGATAGTTTGGGAACGACGGGCAGAATAGATGGAGGGATGTTTCCTCCGTCTATTTTCGCGCGATTTTTCCGGCTACCAGGCAGGTAGAGCCGCGGCCATCATCGGCGGCGCGCAGGTTGTTGGTGTTATCGGAGCAATACGCTTTGCCTCGCCCGGCAACGGGCTCAGCTACCACACGAAATATTTTTGCCGGTGCCCTGCCGCATCCTGTAACGGTAAATTTGTAGCCGTTATAAAGCCCACCGGCAAACTCGGCGTCCATAAAATTGTACATTCCTTCTTCATCCATTCCTTTGCCGATATTCACCAAATTGGAAAGATTGCAGGTATAGCCGGCTCCAGGATGCAGCTGGACATAGAGGTTTTCCGCCATGCCGATCATCCGAACCGCTCGCAAAGGATTCATTTTTGGCCGCTCGTCAATCACTACGGCTGAACTGGCGGCCGTCTCTTCACTTGTGCCCGCAACGGCAGACAGCATAGGCCCCCACCATGATTTTTCCAGAATTCTGGGATCACCCACCGGGAGCGATGCATTCAGGTTAACTGCAGTCAGCCGCCAGATGCCGGCCTGCCGCTTGAGTTTAGCGAGAATTTTTAACCCTACCGGAATCTCACGTTCCACGCCGTTTTGCACCAGATGTAGTGAGAGTCCCATGGTGTCTTCTTGCCCGCGTTGCTCGTCGCTATCGATCTCAATTTCATAACGCTCGTGTTGGTCGGAGTTGTTAAAGGAAAAAAGAATAGGACCGATATCGAACGACTGGAAACTGTTGGCGCCGGCAGATTGTGCGCCGGTTAGAGCCAGTAGCGGGTTGGGCGCGTTATCGACCGAGCCCTTCATCAGATTCTGAAGCTTGCTCTGCATTTCCAGGGTCAAGTGCTTCTTAAATGGCGCCTCGCCCCCGGAGAGCATCTCAATCAGGGCTTGGCGCGGCGACTGGTCGTAGGCCGAAGTGCGCTGACCCGAGGCGATCCCTGCAAAAACAAACAAACAGCAGATCGCCAGCCGGAATCTGGGGTGGAACATTTATGTCTCCAGGGACCTTGTTGAGGCAAGCTTAGTGCATCATGGTTGCTGTAGACAACGTCAAAACCGCCTTAAGCAGGTAACTTTGGGGCAATACTTGTGTGTGTTTTCGGGGTCACAGGGGTAAAGGTTGGGTAATACCTGAGCCCATCCATGATGCGCTTGCCTTATCTGGTTTATGTGTCGAAAAGGGGGCGAAGGTGCTACTTGGCGGCAGCGCGGTCCTTAGATAACGCGCTGACCGGCTTAGGTTCAGAGATAATCATGCGTGTGCCGCAAACGGAGCAGTAAACCCATCCCGCATGCTCAACCACAGAGGGAACAGTCCTGAATTTACGCATGCACTTAGGGCACTGGACATCAACGATATGAACCAACTGGAGACCCTGATCTGTAAATTTGAGATGTTGATAGCCTACCAATGGAATGACCTGCCTGACAATGCTACGGACGTTTAATTTTCAAAAATTAACTCTTTTATCTGTGGAACGCGCTTTTTATCTAGCAACGCCATTACTTGCAACCACTCTCGCCACGGCAAGCATGGCAATGGCCTGGGCGGAACTGTCACGTAGCTTTTGCGCGCGGGATAACGCATTCAATGAATCCACCTGTGCTGCGGCCTCACTGATCTCCTGCACCACGGCTGCGGCGTTCTGCTCAGGAGTACGCGCGTCCCAGACTTCGTCGGCAGCGCTGAACGCCATATCAAAATACTTGCTGGCCTGCTGTTTGTTGCCGCCTGTGCCAGTCGCGAACCCATTAGCTGCCGCTTCACGCGCTCTCTGGCTGGCGGGCAGACTGCGAAGACGTTCAGTCTGGTCAGTCCCTCGGCTGTCCATCGCGGAGAGAATAGAAACGCTCTCTTCCTGCGGTCGCTCAATCTCACGCGGCTGTCCGGCATTTTGCACTGTGGTATTCGCCACAACGTCGGACTCCAGCGCTTTTTGGTAGCCTTCAGCGCCCAGGGCCTTCTGCATGGCCTCTGTGGTGATGGTGATAGAAAGCGTGCGCACTGGCGAATCGTCAATCTTCCCTAGCCACGTCAGAAGCTGCAAGCCTGACTTGGCGGCGATGTCCTTATTCACAGACCCGGACATCTGCATGTACATGGCGGCAATATTTTCCGATTCTGCGGCATTCTCTTTAGGGTCCGGCAGAGCGTCAAACATCTTTGCAAAATGCTGCTGTGACCATGCTGAGCTCTCACCCAGCGCTGACATTACCGACATCAGCGCGCGAGAAGCCACAATGCGCTTTTCCAGTCCTGCATCCAGCTTGCGCGAGACCGGATCCAAAGTCTGTTTTGGGCAGCTGGTAACTGCGCCAATCAATGATTGTTCAGCACGCAACACAGCATTGTCCGGCAGGTTTTCTACAAAGTTGAGGGCTGCGGTGCAATCCACCAAACCACTCGACATCATGGAAACAGCGGGTGTCTGGCCAATGCGGACCAGGTCACTCTCGATGCGGGCTCCTTCATCCCATAATCCCCGGGCCATCTTTTTGTCGATGGGTAGAACCACATCCGCAGCCGTGGAGAGAACACGCAACCTGTCCTGCGGATCGGACTCAGGCAATGCAACCGCCATCTTCACGGTATCGATCACAAACTTCTGCTCACGCGTCAGCTTGGCGGGCTTGCTGGGTGCGGCGGCCTGGGGCTTTGCTGATCTCTTCAGGCTCGGATTATTGTTCTGCTGGGCCGTCCCAGTCAGAGAGAGACCAAGAACGACAACAGCAGCCAGACACTTATATATGCTCTGCACTGCTAGTAGACTCCAAATTATTTTGATACTCACCTTGCCCGGTGAGGACTGTTCTGAGGGTAACCAAGCATCTACTCTGTATCAATCATTAACCAGAGTCTTGGCACAAGATTCCCGAACCAGGAATTAGATAAGGACTAAGTAGCTTTCTTAATTCGAAAGCCAGACGTCTCAGAGAGACCGACCGAAAATCTTTGTGTGCAACTGAGGCTATTTGACCACAGATGTTTCGGCAGCCCGCAACTCAGCCACAATTTCCGCGGCTGCCGTCCGCGCCAGATCACCCTTATCGGGTGGAAAAGAGATAGCGCCCACGCGGGCGTGGCCGCCGCCGCCATACCGTTCGCAGATTTTGGCCAGATTTACCATGTTCTGCCGGTGAGTCCATGGATTGGAGCCAACAGAGACTTTCACGCGGAAACTGCTGCTGCTCAGCCCAACGCTGTATACGGAATCCCGGTGCAGATAATAAGGGATGAACTTGTTGTAGCCTTCCAGGTCTTGATCGCTGATGTCGAAATAAATAGTTCCCTGTTTGCACTCTGAGCGCTGGCGCAATATGTCAATCGACCGGCGATGCCGCGCCATCAGTGGCGGCACAACCGAGGCGACAAAGGGTTCTTTCAGCACATCACCCAGCGGCTCACTTACAAGATAAGGAATCAAGCGAGGCAGAAACTCGGGATCGTTCGTGGACTCAATCGCCATGGTCAGCTTCATGGCAGGCTCGGCCATCTCCACGGCTTCTTCAGGACTGTGGAACTGCGCGCCATCGATAATATCGGCCCAGCGGATCAGTTCTTCCACGGGACGCGGATCAAAGCCAAACTTCTGCTCCGCTATATGGGCCAAAAACTTGGTGCAGGATTTGTATTCAGGATCAAAAAACTTCTGGCTCTTGTCGCTCAGGCGGTAATGCTCGGCGTCTTCCGCCGAAAGAAACGCGCTCTGATGATGGTCAAACCACCAGGTAATCTTTGGACAAGCGGAATACTTGAAGTCGACGATGGCATTCTCATCGCCATCAAAATCGGCTTCATTGAAGAGCGCGCCCGCGCGATGCACCAGGCCGGTGAACTGGAAATCCACGTCTGACCGGATGCGTTCGCGGTAGAAGCGGGAAAACAGCGCGGCGGAGGCCGTCCCGTCAAAACATTTGCCGTGAAAAAAGACCCTGACCTTCAAAAGACCTTTCTCTGCTCTCAAAAAATGGCGTTTAAGTAAAGCTACTAGAATTGACATCCCCACGCAGGAATGTCAAGCAGGTACACGCCTTGCTGGTGCATTGTGCGCTGTCGGTCATCGATCATTTGTAAATGGAAAGCTGCTCGGCCGGTTTTTGCAATTTAATGGTGAATTCATGATTCGGCTGATCGATACTGTAGTCTTCTCCGTACGTCCTGAATCCGGGCGCAATCACCTGAATGCGAACTTTACCGTAAGGGATACCCGAGGCTTCCGCCTTGCCGTCCTCATGGGTCTTCAACTCCAGCCCTTCCTGCTTTTGCTTGCCATGCTCGTCAATGAGATGAATCACCACCTCAGCATTTTTAACTGGTTTGCCGCTGGAATTTCTCAGGACCGTCATGTTGATGGAAGCGGTCTTTTGCTCAGGAGTTTTCTTTCCGGCAAAGGAAGCAATCGAAAAGAACCCGCAAAGCAGGTAAATTAGGGCAAGACGTGGGATATTCATGGCTGCCGTATATTTTACAGCCAGAGTGGCTTATGCCCTAACCCGCTTATACGCTAACCCACGGGCGCAGGATGAGGGGCCGTTCGCGGCTTCAACTGGACCATGACTGTGGCAACCAACACGGCCACAATGCCGACGATCTGCAATATGTGCAAACTTTCACCAATGAAAAGCACCGCAAATAGAATGGCAAAAACCGGTTCCAGGCAGCTGGTGATAACGGCGCGCGTGGGATCAAGATATTTCAATCCGCTCAGATAAAGCATGTAAGGCAGTACCATGGAGAGACAGGCAAAAAGAAACAGGAATCCCCATTGCAACCTGCTGAAATCCTGCGCAATAAGCTTCCACGGAGGATTGACTACGGTCCATAGGATCGCGGCGCCAAGCAGCAAATAAAACATAACCGTGAACTGATGATTCCGCATCACCAGCCCTTGTCCAGCGACGTTATAAAAAGCGTAGCCAAATGACGCCAACAGCGCCGCCCCGACTGCAATCAGGCTGAATTTGATGCCGCTTTGGAAGACTCCAATGGCCAACGCGGTTCCTATCATCGCGATTAACGCTGCCGTCGTACTCTGAAGAGTGGCGCGTTCCCTGCCCCGGGCGACCATATAGGTCAACACCCATAACGGCGCGGTGTATTGCACAGTAATCGCCAGTGAAACGGTCGATTTCTGCACTGCGTAGTAGTAGAAAAAATTAGAGCAAGCCACGCCCATCGTTCCCACCAGAGCACATAAGATGAGGTCGCGGCGAGAGATGGAAAAAATGCTACGACCGAATCGCAGCAAAAGAATGGGACCAAAAACTAGAACGGTAAAAGTCGTCCGAGCCTGGGTGAGCACCACAGGCGAGATCAAAGCATGGCCGGTAAAGAGGCTGCCGTTAAAAATTGCCTTGCCGACTACCGCGGCAGCGCCCCAACACAATGTGGCTGTAGCCACAAAGAAATAGCCCCGCCATGGATGTTGCTGCTCCGGCCCGGGGCTTATTAATTCTTTGGCGGCGAACTCACTCGGCAAGCATTGCGTCCAGGCGCTCAGGATCAAAGCCAACCATGACTTTTTCTCCGACGACAATGGTTGGCGTGGAACGGCTGTTGTAGGTGCGCACCAGCTCAAAAACCGCCTGCTGGTCAGAACTAACGTCTTTCACTTGAAACTCAATACCTTTCTCCGAAAGGTAGGACTCAGCCCATGAGCACGGCGGTCAACCGGGCTGGCTGTACACCACAACCTTTTTTTGCGACATGAAAAGAATTCCCCCCCTGTTTGCTGATTAGATTCTTTCTACATCGTCAATGTTTCATTTATTTCCTTGCCGTAACACCAGTTTCCGCATTCGAAAGATGCACTTCAGTAACGATCTTTGCCGTGGATTTGAGCATCGCAGAAACGCTGCAATACTTTTCTTCAGACAGCCTGACCGCGTCTTCCACCGCCTTGCGTGAAACCTGGCCGGAAACCGTATAGATGAGCTTGATGGAAGTATAAACGGTGGGCGATTCTGCGGCGCGCACTGCTTCGGCTTTTACATGGAGGCCGACAAACGGCTCGCGTTTTTTGCGCAGAATGCTCACAACATCCGTGGCGGTGCAGGCGCATAGCCCCATCAAGACCATTTCCATGGGACCGGCAGCGGTGTTGCGCTGGCGGTCAGAGTCGATCACAATACCGTGGCCGCTGCTCGCATTGGCGACAAAGCGCTCGCCATCTGTCCACGTAACCTGCGCTTCAACGTTCATCGCCTAATTCCTCCCACTCGCCGCGAAAACTCTATCATACGGCAGTGGGTTGCATTACGCGTGCCCGCCTGTCGCAACGTTCAATATGGATTCATAACCGGGGCGTTGTCCCGACCACTGAATTAGAATGCAGCACTTTATTCGCGCGTGCAATCATTCGTCAAGGACAACCCAGCAAGCTTTATTCTGGAATGTGACTGAACTGCCAAACACACAGACCAAGTCGCCTTTTCGGACACGCCTTCTCCGACGCTTCATTCAATGGTTCGTGAGTGGCTTGGCGCTTCTTTGGATTGTTGCCGCGCTGATCCTTGTGGCAGCCCGGTGGATTGATCCACCGACTACCGCGGTGCACATCCAGCGCCGGTTGCAGGCTTGGATTCACCGCACGCCGTATCACGAACGCTACAAATTCATTCCACTCAGCCAAATTTCGCCCGATCTCCAGCACGCCGTAATTGCCGCAGAAGACGCGCACTTTTATCAGCACCATGGATTCGATTGGCATGAGATACAAATAGCTGCCGAAGGCGATTTGGAAGGTGAACGCACGCGTGGAGCTTCCACTCTCACTCAGCAACTCATCAAAAACCTATTTTTCGGAACAGGCCGCTCTTTTCTTCGAAAAGGGGCAGAAGCCACGCTCGTGCCGGTGGCCGAATTCGTCCTCGGCAAACGCCGCATTCTGGAGCTATACCTCAATGAGGTCGAATG
>JBAVLE010000337.1:0-6878 GCA_049688735.1 Candidatus Angelobacter sp.
GAGGTCCCCTATGAGACTTTGGCAGACTGTTCAAACTTGCCTGGCAGTGCTCGCTCTCTCCTTAATGCTCGCGTCATGTGGCGGAACCGGTTCCGCCTCGACCTCGGCCAGTTCTCTGCCATCGCCCAATGCGTCCCCGACTCCGAGTCCCACGCCGGGCACTGGGCCTTCGCCTTCCCCCACACCAACTCCCACGGGCAATGCCACCGTGATCGATCACGTTGAGGAATCGCCATGGCTCACCTGCGGCGCCTGCGGCAACAATGGCGGTGTTGGCCCAACGGCAACGTATACTGACACACTTGGAATCGCAACGCCTAGTGAAGATGGATCGGCCACGCAGTTCAGCATTGCCGCATCCATCCCATTTACCAACGGATACTTCTTTCAGGAGCACACACCGGTTACTAAGCAGATTGGCGCTCTCACATATGAGTTTGATCTCTATATCCCGACGGGCTCTGAAAATCTGCCGCAAGCAGTTGAGTTTGAATGTCAGCAAATCCTGGACGGATGGGTTTACAACTTCAGCTGGCAGGCCCTGTATCCCGGGAACCAATGGCGCATTTTTGACTACGGCCTGAAACGTTGGGATGCTACCGGCCTTACTGTTACACGCTTCACTCCGGGAACATGGCATCACATTGTGGCCGAATACCACAATGACACCGTTGCTCACACCGTGCTCCATGATGCGCTTACCGTCGACGGCGTCCACATGCCGGTGAACATTACACACAATGCGTTTTTCTCCGGGGCAGCAAACAACCAGTTCACGAATGCTGTGCAGTTGGATAGCAACAGCACCGCGGCAGCCTATAGCGTTTATGTTGATCAGATGAAAATTATCTATCAGTAACTTTACCCACAAAAGGACACAAAGGAACCACGAAGGGTTTGATTACAAAACGACCTTTGAGGCTTCGGTTCGGTGTGGCTCGATGTTAAGAACTAGGGATACAACAAAGCAGACGAACGATAGGAAGGTCGATCCGCGGACAGATAAAACCTTCGTGCTCCTTCGTGTCCTTTGTGGTTACTGGGTTAACGATTTAAGACCTTCGTGTCCTTTGCAGTTCATCATTCATAGTGCAGCGCGACCATGGGATCAACCGTGGCTGCTCGGCGCGCAGGGATGTAGCTGGCAAAAACTCCTACAGCCGCCAGCACCAACGCCATGGCAAGGAACGCGAGCGGTGAGTTGGTATTCACGCCGTACAAGAACGTAACAATCAGGCGTGCGAGCAAGAACGCGGCAACTAGTCCTAACCCAAGCCCCGCTCCCATGATCACGGCGCTTTGCTTCAGCACCATCATGAGCACGTCGCTTGGTTGGGCGCCCAAGGCCAGCCGGATGCCAAACTCGCGAATGCGCTGGCCCACGGAATATCCCACAACGCCATAAATTCCCACCGCGCAAAGCACCATGGCAATCATGGCAAACACACCCAGCAGACTTGCGCCAAAGCTGGATGCCCACAGCGATTGTGAAATCACTTCCCCGATAGGCCAGACATTCGTGATCGGCAGGTTGCGGTCCATGGCCTGGACTTCTGTGCGTACGGTGCTTAACGCGCTGCGAGGATCGCCTTGTGTCCGGAAGAATATGGTTACGGCAGTTTCGTTTGTCTGGATGAGCGGCACATACATGTATGGCCGCGCTTCTTCTCCAAGAGTGTTGTACTTAGAGTCGCGTGCAATGCCGATCACCTTTGTAAATTCAGTGTCCTTAAAAAATTTGAAGCGTTTGCCAATGGGATCTTCATTTGGCCAAATCTGCTTGGCAGCAGTTTCATTAATGATGGTCACTCGCGGGCTGTTCTCGCGAACAGTGCTATCAAAATTCTCTCCACGCAGCAGGGGAATACCCATGGTTTTAAAGTATTCCGGCGAGATTTCAGAAATCTGGGCTACGTGGCCGCTCTGGCCGTTGTTGCTGTCTTCTCCTTCGCGAAAGAGAGTGCGGCCGAATCCGCCATTGAATAAAGGAATGGTGTTGGAGAGCGCGGCAGTACGAATTCCGGGAGCATTCTGGGCAGCTTCCAGCGCACGGCGCTCAAATTCGCGCCCACGCGCAGTGTCATAATTCAGCGCACCCAAATCAAAGGAGAGCATCGCCAAATTGTTGGTATCAAAACCGGGATCCATTTGGCGCGCATTGCGCAGGCTGAGCAGAAACAGTCCGGCACCCACTAACGCAATCAGGCAGATAGCAACTTGCAGCGATATAAGAACGTCACGGACATTGAAGCGCGTTCCCTTGCGCAGCTCGCCACCGGCCCGCTCTTTTAATTCTGAAACCAAATCGGGGCGCGACGACTGCATTGCCGGAGCCAAGCCAAAGAGCAGGCCTGTTCCAATAGCAACCAAGAAAGTAAATGCCATTACGTGCCAGTCCAAGGAAATATCCATGCCGTCTGCGGGAAGCTGCGGCGGACGGAAACGCCACATCAGGTCGCGGCCGGCCAGCGCCAGTCCAAGTCCTAACGCGCCTCCCGCGATGGCCAGCACCATGGCCTCGGTGAGCAGCTGCGTAATAATGCGGCTGCGTGAAGCGCCAATAGCAACGCGAATTGACATCTCGCGCTTTCTTCCCGCCGCGCGAGCCAACAACAGATTGGCAATGTTGAAGCATGCGATCAGCAGCACAATACCGACGACACCCATCATCATGACGCCCGCACGTCCCTTGTTGGCCAGCGGGAAAGCTGTTTCCAGATCAGAAGCAATCGTCTTGAGCTCTGCTTTGGCTTGCTCCGGGCCAACGCCCGGTTTGAGCCGGGCAACTGCGCTGAAACCCAGGAAGCGGCGCTCATTAAAGAAGGTCTTGTTCAGACCGGTGAAAATCTGGTCATGCATGGACATGGGAATCCACATGTCCGGGCCGCCGATCACGGAAGTTCCCTGAAAGCCTTTAGGCGCAACGCCGATGATGGTGAATCCCTGGCCGTTGAGCAATACGCTCTGGCCGATCGCATTTGGATTCGACGCAAATACGCGTTCCCAAAATCCATGATTGAGCACCACAACCGGCCCTGACCCAAGCCCGGCATCTTCTTCCGGACGAAAAGTGCGGCCCACTGTGGCGTGAACTCCCAGCACATCAAAGTAATTCCCCGACGCGAGTTGGGCAAAATACTGGTTGGGCTGGCCGTTGACCGTCATGCTGACCCGGGCAAAAGCGGACGGAAAGATCGCCATCCCCTCAAACAACCGGGCTCGCTGCTGAATGTCTTGCGCGTTGGGAAAACCAGTGGGAAAGAAATTGTTGGTCAGGCCAAAGAACCTGCGCTGGTCAACAGTGAATATCTCCACAAGCCGCGCGGGATCTTTCACCGGCAGCGGATGAAAGAACACTGCATTCACCACCGTAAAAATTGCTGTGTTCGCTCCGATGCCCAGCGCCAACGTAAGTACCGCGATCACGGCAAAAGCGGGTGACTTCCGCAGACCGCGCATCGCAAAACGGATATCCTGGACTATGTTGTTCATGAATTCACCTGGGAACGATCAGCTGATGATTTTAAGAGACGCGGGTGAGAGCGGGAGGTTAGCCGCAAGCTTCTGACGATTACGTTCACGTTCTCTCCCATTTCATGTTAGCCAGGGGCAAATGGCAACGATCATTGCAGGGAATGACCAACGGTGCAAATAGAATGGAATACTGTTCCGAGCTGCAGGCGAGGAATTTGCTCCGCAGGTCTCCAGGGCTACCGCAACGCGGCAGCGGATCCGTTCCCTCACGCTGCGCGTTCGGGATGGCAGATCGAGTAGGACAGGGATTTCTCACGACTGTCATCCCTGAGCAATTCCAGAGAATCGATTTTATAGGACAATACCTTCATGTCTTCCGCACGCATGGACAAATGGCTCTGGGCAGCCCGATTCTTCAAGACCCGCTCACTGGCTTCGCGGGCTTGTGAACTGGGGCGAATTCAATCCAACGGACAACCCGCTAAACCTGCGCGCGAAGTCCATGTGGGCGATATGCTGCGCGTGACGAATGAAGGTGGCGAATTTCACGTGGAGATCCTCCAACTTAGTGAAGTGCGCGGACCAGCATCGGTGGCGCAAACGCTTTACCGGGAGACGGAAGAAAGCAAGGAGGCGCGCTTGAAAGCCGCAGCCGAGCGCAAAGCAGCCATGCAGTTTGAACCGATGCCGACAGGACGGCCATCGAAGCGCGACCGCCGAAAGATCATCCAGTTCCGCGGCAGAGGGTAAGCAGTCCGTCGCAACTACAGAGTAATCGTCCTTCAGTCACAAGGCGGCGCTAAATTTCCAGCGAGCAACAAAATTATCCGCGTGGTCCCGTGCTACACTCGCGTTCGGGAGCCCCGGTATGTCCCTTCTGCAGGACCTCTTTTACACCTTCCGCTCATTGAAGAAAGCGCCTGGTTTTTCGCTGGTTGTAATTGCGACGCTGGCGCTTGGCATCGGCGCTAACACTGCCGTCTTCAGCATGATTGACGTATTGCTCCTGCGGCCGCTGCCCTATCCAGACTCCGGACATCTGCTGAGGCTTTCTGAGACTAAAACTCCAGGCGACTCCTCCACCATAGCCGACGTTGCTCCGGGAAACTTTATTGACTGGCAGGCGCAAACGCGCACCTTCACCGGCATCGCGGCTTCAGAGGGCTTTCACTACAACCTGACCAGCAACGGACAGCCGGAGCATGTCTGGGGCGCAGCCTCTTCTGCCGGATGGTTCAGCGTACTGGGTGTGCATGCCGCGCTGGGGCGGGATTTTCGTCCAGAAGAAGACGCTCCCGCCGGAGCGCCCGTAGTAATCCTGAGCGATCAGTTATGGCGTCGTCGGTTCAACGCCGACCGTGAGATTGTGGGCAAGGTCATAGGGCTGAATGGCGGGCCGTTTACCGTGATTGGAGTGATGCCGCCGAAATGCGACTATCGCGAAGAGATCGAACTCTGGGTCCCGCTGCAACAACAGATCAGGCCTGACCGGATGCTCTTTCGCGACTCGCGCTATCTTGAGGTCGTCGCACGGCCAAAGCCAGGAGTCACGATGGCACAGGCCACCGACGACCTGAACCGCGTTGCCGTTGCGCTGCGCCAGGCGCATACCGAGAGCAATATCTACGGCGGGGCCGCCATCATGCCATTGCAAAAATCTCTTACTGGCGACATGGAGCAGATGCTGATGGTTTCATTTGCTGTCGTGGGTCTCGTTCTGCTAGTGGTATGCGCCAACGTGGCCAATCTTATGCTGCTTCGCGTTACTGGAAGGAGCCGCGAACTTGCTATTCGCCTGGCGCTAGGCGCAAAACCCATCGATCTTGTGCGCCAGTTGGTGCTGGAAGGTATTTGTCTGGGAGCAGCCGCGGGCGCAGCGGGATTGGCCATTGGCGTCGCGGGCAAAAAGCTGCTGCTCTGGCAACTAGAACGGCAATCTCCGGACTTGATGGCCGCCAATCTGAGTTGGCCCGTGTTGCTGTTCACCTTCGGCGTGTCCGCGATCGTGGGTGTTATCTTTGCGCTGCTGCCCGCTCTGGCGGTAGTGCGAGCAGAGCGGCATGATATGTTGCGCCGCGCTTCGTCCGGCACCACCGTGGACGTAAAAGGCCGCGGCCTACGCCAAGGGCTGGCCATTGCAGAGATTGCCTGCTCTGTGGTGCTGCTTGCCGGGACAATTCTGGTAGCTCGCAGCTTTCAAACGCTTCGGCATGTATCACTGGGCTTTGACATCGACCATCGCGTTGAAGTGTCGCTTCCGCTGCCGCGCATCCGCTACCAGCGCGATGCAGACGTCGCCCGCTTTTACCAGCAGGTGACTGACAAAGTTCGCGAGCTCCCTGGAGTAATGGATGCCACTACCACTCACATTCTTCCGCTCAACTGGGGCTTTGGAGTTGGTTTTCAACGCGTGGAAGGCGGTGTTTCCTCTGAAGACTTTCACGATGTTGATCTGCGATTGTCTGACGCGCATTACCTCTCCGCTCTTAACATTCCTCTACTGCGCGGCCGCTTTATTGCCGATACCGATCGCGGTGAGACCACGCCAGTCTGCGTGATCAACAAAGCCATGGCGGAAAAATACTGGCCGGGCAAAGACCCAATGGGACAGCTAATCGTGCTCACGCGCAATGATGTGAATGGAGGGAAAAAACCGCGCCGCATAGTGGGTATAGTGGCCGATGTGCGCGGCAGGATCAATGAAGATCCTCCCCCGGGGGTCTATGTGCCGTACGCACAGATGGCATTCTTCAACATGGAGCTACTGATCCACACGCGCGATTCGGTGCCTGCGGTGCGAAAGTCCGTGGCGGCGGTGTTACAGACTATTGATCCTGACCAGCCAATCCGCTCAGTGCACATATTCAGCAACGCTCTACCGGACGCGCTGGCAGATTGGACAGTGACCATCACTCTGCTTGGAGGTCTCGCCGCGCTGGCAGTCTTGCTAACCACGCTTGGCCTTTTCGCCGTGATGGCATACATGGTACGGGAAAAGACGCGCGAAATTGGAATCAGAATGGCCATTGGCGCTACGCAAGCCAGCGTTCGCAACCTTGTGCTGAAGCAGACAGCGTGGCTTGCTCTAGTCGGCGCGGGCATTGGAATCTTCCTCTCAATAACTTCAAGCAGATTTCTCGGCAGCCTTATCTATGGCGTTCACCGCACAGATCCGCTAACGTTTGGCGTGGTGATTGCCTTGCTAGCGGCTCTGGCGCTCACGGCCAGTTACATTCCTGCTCGGAGGGCCATGCGAGTTGATCCCATTCTGGCCTTGCGCGACGAGTAAAAAGAAGGTATCTCACAATGCCGTCCAGCGCAGCCAGACATTGAAACTCAGATTAGCCTGAGTCCATGCCCGCTAAGCCGTCACGTTTGCGATTGTGAACGAGATGGTTCGATAA
>JBAVLE010000338.1:0-5118 GCA_049688735.1 Candidatus Angelobacter sp.
GTTCAGCAATGGCGCTATTGGTCGTGAAACCAAGCCACGCTCATGAGCTCCCTGCGCCGGTCGCCAACAGATTTGTGAGCCTTCTGGTGTGGGTTCTCGCGGCATCGATCCCGTTCGTCGCTTATTACATCGTCGAAATCGCGTCTCATTTCAATGCGGCGACACTTCTCCTGGCTGCTCGCATGGCCATGCTTGAAGTCAATGAAACCGGTGAACAATCGCTGCTCGTAGGAGCAGCTATCACGCTGTCGTTGATCGTCGCCTCCATCGCCTTCCTGGAATCTGAAAACCATCGTTTCCGGGCGACCGTGGCTATTTTCGTGGCCATGGTGATAAATATTCTCAGCGGTGGTCGCGGCGGCGTCGTTACCCTCGGGTTTTCTCTTATATGCATCCATATTCTGAAGACGGGGCGTGTGCAATGGAAGGCCCTGGCTTCAATCTTTGCCGTATTCCTTATCATTTTCGGCGTGATGGGGGTACTGGTCCAAAAGGGAGACGCGAGGGCCGATGCAACTTTCTCAGAGAATGTTCGCCCGGTTCTTGAAGGCTTTGCTGTATATGGCGCTGGTGGGGCTGTAGGATTTGATAGGCTCATGCGCCAGCCCAACATTGTCCCCCACAACTGGCATATCGATAGATTTTTCCTTGAAACGTCCAACAAGCTCGGAGCCAGATTTGAAATCCCGTCGCTCCACGCTGAGTACGTCGAACTTGGGCCACGTTACTCCAGCAATGTGTATACGGCTTATTTCGCCTACATCGATTTCGGTTTACCCTTGATGATGGCGATCGTTTCTTTGATCGGTTTTGTCCTTTGCCTCACCTACCGAAGAGCCGTGGAAGGAGGCAAAGTCGCCACAGTTATGTTCGCTTTCTTTTTCAGTGGGTTGATCCTGATGGTGTTCAATGAGCAGTTTTTCATGCAGTTGAATTACATCAGTAAGCTTTTCGTCGTGGCCTGGATTGTCTACAGCCTTCCACTTCGTATGCAACAGTTTTCATGCGTTCTGCGCCACAACCGCACGTCCGAGACTTCGGTGCGACCAGTATGAGATTCCGCACCTGTTCGCCCTGCACTACGCCTACAACTCGATTCCGTTACCCAATCCATAATTCTTGAGGATCGCGCCATGAATATCGGTGGTAGAGATCGCGTCACTTCCTGTCACTGATCGTCCTCCATAGATTAGAAGACATCCTGTTGGAACGTGGTACGCCGTGGCTCCCGTCTGGTCTTCGATAATCTGGTTGTCGAGACCAAGCTCATCGAACTCCACTTCAATTCCGTTATAAGCGGCGCGCTTGCCCTTTTGATTTGGGTGACCCAGATTAATAGAGAAGAAGTTGTCGCTCTTTTTGAAACGGACGGCCTCGCCGGAAATCCAGAGATTCTTCAACTTCGCTTCGAAATCGGCTGCCTGACTTGGGGACACAAGCAGGCCGAAATCTGGGACCATGGCAGGCTTCCTCTCCCAATTCTGCAGATCAAAAAACCGGGCAAAGCGTTCGGCATCGCTTACAAATAATTCAGATTCGCAAGGTTCGGCCGTGGTCGCAGCTTGCCCCATGCTGGTCGCGATCCACAATTCGAAATCCTTGTGCTTGTCCACAAAAGTGACCAGCCGCTGGAGCATCTCGTCGAACTTTGACATGGTGAACATGATTTCATTGCGATAGGTCCTTACCCAATCAACGCTGTGGCTGAAGGTGTCATAGTCATCCGGAAACGCTGCGGCCCAGTACCGGTGCATGGAAGAGGCGACATGGTTCGTAAAGAAAGTACAGAAGTCGGGTTTCTTCTGGATCAGCTGTTTCATGAAGATGTCGAATGCCAGCACCACCTGATAGGTCCGACGACGACAAGTTTTCGCGTCATCCAGTTTCTCGCTCAGTAGCTGGTGACCCACGTCTCCAATTGTGGCAGCCTTGATTCCAAGGTCTGGGAGCGAAGCGACAAATTTTAAGGCGGCCTTCCAGGGTAACGCCTTTGAAACATTGCGGGCTGAAGCGCGCGCCATAGTGAGGTTGAAATCTTGGAAAGCCTCAATAGTGTTGGGAAAACATTCCGAGCCCGCTGCAAACGTGTCCGGAACGAAGAAATCGTACTGCTCTAGATTGTTTGGCAGAGGATAGGTGTGAAGAGAGCCAAATATGCCAACACGGTGGCCATTATCCGCGAGCCGCTGCCAAATAGTGGGAAATTCTTTGTTGATTTCTTCGAGGGGCTGGCCAAAGTTGTGAATGTGATGCTTGGAATCAGTGACACCACGATGTAGAGAGGGCCATGTAACCCAGGGACTCAGAACCTTGTCTTCCGCATGAGTTTGGTATACCCGTAGGGACGGAAATATGCGACTTAGTGTCGAGTTGGGGCGCTGCCTCCTGAAATACTCCAAGATGCGGCTCGGCACCTCGTTAAGCTCAAAAAGAATGATGTTTTTCATGCTGGTTTATCGATTGTATAGCAGCATGTTATGTCGAATGAATAAGGTATAAACCTAGGGCCTTTCCACCGTGCCATTGCTTTTCAAGACCTTCAGTTTAATAGTAAGCTGATTAAACAAATTTGAAGCGGCCTCATCAATAATCGCTCCTGAGATCCTTATTCGTGCAAACCCGTCGGAGACTGATGGCTGAGCCCAATAGACAATTATCCATTCTGCACCTGATAACCACCATCGCATGCGGCGGCGCGGAGAACCAGTTGCAACAACTGGTTCAGGCTTCGGACGGCAGGCTTTTCTGCCACACAGTGGTGTCCCTGCATGGAGGTGGCCCAATTGCAGACGAATTAAAAGCTATGGGTGTCGAGGTCCACTCGCTCGGTCTGAAGCGCGGCTCGCTTTCCTTGTCCGGCATGGTGCGCCTGGTCCCGATGCTGCGGCGCCTACGGCCCGATGTGCTGCATTGCTGGATGTACCATGCCTGCCTTATGGGCGCGGCGGCCTCGCGAATGGCGCGAACACCCTCGCTGGTCTGGGGACTGCGCGCCGCTCACACCGATCTGAGTGATTACAGCTTTATGACCCGGTCTGTCATCCGCCTGTGTGCCCGGATGTCTTCGTGGCCGCAGGCCATCGTGGTCAACTCCCGCACCGCCCGCGAGGCGCACCGTCTACTGGGCTACAACACTCGGCGCATGAAAGTGATACCAAACGGCATCGATACCCGGCAGTTTGCTCCCAGCCCAGAGTCCCGCTGCGCCGTGCGCCAGGAACTTGGCCTGCGCGACGATCATGTTCTGGTCGGGATGTTCTCCCGCTTTGATCCCATGAAGGACCATGCCAGCTTTTTCCGGGCCGCGGCTGCCGTGCATCAGCATTATCCCGCTGCCCGTTTTCTTCTTGCCGGCGTCGGCATTACCGCCGACAACGCCGCACTTATGGGTATGGTCAGCGAGAACAGCCTGCAGGACGCAACCTTTCTACTCGGCCAGCGCCGCGACATTCCCCGTCTTAGCTCTGCTCTGGATGTGGCCTGTCTCTCTTCATGGACCGAATCATTCCCCAACGTTGTGCTTGAGGCCATGTCCTGCGGCGTCCCTTGCGTTGTTACGGACGCGGGCGACTCTGCGTCTATTGTCGGCGATACCGGCCGCATAGTGCCCGTTCGCGATACCGATGCGCTTGCTGAAGCCCTGGCAGCGCTGGTCGGCATGGATTTCGTGCAGCGCGCTGCCCTCGGGCAGAAGGCAAGGGAGCGCATGCTCCATTGCTTCGCCGTGGAGCGAGCAGTCCAGGAGTACGAAAGCCTTTACCAAGAGTGCGCGGGCAGCGGCGGACTCAACCATGAGCAGCCGGACGGCAGCGCCGAGGCAATGTAATGGAGTCGCAGCGTACAGCCATTCTCGACACTGCCGCACCCGCGAAGATCATCCGTGTGGCGGCGTTTACAGGAGGAAAGTCCGTCCCCAGTCGCCGCTTCCGGCTGCAACAATACCTGCCGCACATGGAGCGTTTGGGGGTCCATGTAACGGAGTTTAACGCCATGTTTGGCTGCTATCCCCCGCGCAAGAAGATGCTGTGGCCTTTTTGGTTTCCCGCTACGGTGGCTGATCGCATACCAGGAGTAATCAAATCGCATCAATACGACGTTACTTTTCTGCAGCGGGAAATGGTATCAACATTACTCACGCTGGAAAGATTTACGCATCGTCCACGGGTGCTGGACGTTGACGATGCGGTGTGGCTCAATCGTGGAGTAGAAAAGAAGTTCGGTGCCTTGGTGCAGATGTGCGCTGGCGTGATTTGCGGAAACAACTTCATTGCTGAAAACGTCCGACAGTGGAACAGTGAATTAATCGTGCTGCCAACGGGAGTGGATACAGTTCGTTATTGTCCTGGAAATGCCAAGTCGGATCCAAAACCGGTGATTGGTTGGTCGGGATTGGGCTCAGGTCTCAAATATCTGCTCGGCATTGAGGATGCTTTGGCGAGTGTTCTAAACAAGCACAAGAGAGCTGTTCTTCGGGTCGTATCTGACGTGAGGCCCTCATTCCGGCAAATTGATAGTTCCAGGGTGGAGTACATCCCCTGGTCAGTTGAGAATGAGGTGACGACCATCCAGGAAATGACCGTGGGAATAATGCCGGTCGACGATTCTCTTTGGTCGCGCGGTAAATGCAGCTACAAAATGCTGCTGTACATGGCATGTGGGGTGCCGGTTGTGGTCTCTCCAGTCGGTATGAACAATGAAGTTCTGGCCCTCGGCAAAGTCGGCTTCGGACCGCGGTCAGAGCAAGAATGGATCGATGCGATTAGTGTGCTCCTCGACAACCCGAAAAATGCGGCCCGAATGGGATCCACTGGCAGAAAGACCGTTGAGGACCACTTTAGCATCGACGTCTTGAGCCCGAGGCTTGCCGCCTATGTTAGACGCTTCGCGTGCTGAGAACAGCTGCAAGGTAACAGATCACATCAGACAGCCCAGCCTTCTGGGCGGCCCCTTTGTTCGGTCATCTACCAAAGGCTCAACTGCGTTACGGCAGGGTCCAGATGCCGAGCGGGGTCCATGCCGAGCTCTTGCTGTTCTTGGTATCTGTTGCGAGCAGGTAGATGTTCTTGCTACCGATGAAGGCTGGCTTAAAGCTCACACTGGCATTGACCGTCAGGTTGG
>JBAVLE010000339.1:0-18931 GCA_049688735.1 Candidatus Angelobacter sp.
ATGAAATCAGTCTGGATAACGAAACAAAGCCAAGAGCTAATGGCTAAAAGCTAAGAGCTGATCTATGCCAGAAAAACGACCACTCCGAGAACCGGTGCGCGAAGAAGCGGGACCGGCGCCCAAAAACTACATCACGCCCGCCGGGTTGCAGCGGTTGAAGGACGAGCATCGGTTCCTGCTGAGTCGTGAGCGGCCGGCGGTGGTGGAGGTTGTAGCGTGGGCTGCCAGCAATGGAGACCGCAGTGAAAATGCCGACTATCAATACGGCAAGCGGCGGTTACGCCAGATCGATTCACGGATTCGCTTTCTCGCAAAACGCATTGCCGCAGCCGTCGTCGTCGATCCCGCAGCTCCGCGGCCGGCATCAGCCGCTACGCGCGTCTTCTTCGGCGCAACCGTGACTTACAAAGATGCCGCCGGCCTCGAACACGTCGTCTCTATCGTCGGCATCGACGAGGTGGACCTCGATCGCGGCTACATCAGCTGGCGCTCGCCTCTGGCGAATGCGCTCATGAAAGCCAGCCCCGGCGACACCGTGGCCCTGCGCGCGCCAGCGAAGACAGAGCATCTCGAGATCATCAGCGTCGAATATGCACCGATTCCAATGGATCCTTTTCGCGAACCGCCAGGAGCTCAATCGACGCCCAAGGCCGGAGGCTCCTAGAACGAAGACCAGGCCGCCGACTCTGAAGCTTCCCCGATCTTTGTCGGCTATAAACGTGGAAACCACAAATGGACCGAAGAAACCTTTCATTCAAGAAATGAATCAGCGTGTGGCACGAAACAAAGCCAATAGCCAAGAGCTAACGGCTAGAAGCTGATAGCTGATTTTGCTATACGATTGGTCAGCTTTGCGCCGCCTCGGCTTAAAAATGGGAGAATGTGGGAATGTTGATTTGGGACTTGCGTTACGGGCTCCAGATGTTGCGCAAATCGCCCGGTTTCACCGTCACAGCCGTGCTCACTCTCGCTCTCGGCATTGGGGCGACCACTGCGATTTTCACGCTCATACATCAGGTGATGCTGCGGTCGCTGCCGGTGGCGCAGCCTGACCAGCTCTGGCGCATCGGCGCTTCTGACCGCTGCTGCTTCTCAAACGGCTATTCGCAAGGAAACGACGGCTCCCTGCCGCAGAGCAACTGGAATTTCTTCTCATGGGAGGCGTACAAGCACTTCCGCGCCAACAGCCCCGCATTTGAGAACCTGGCGGCGTTTCAGCCCGGTGAAGCAAACGCTTACCTGGCGGTGCGGCGCGCCGGCTCCTCAAGCGCTGTCGAGACGCGAAATGGCGAGTACGTCTCCGGCAATTTTTTTGCGACGTTCGGACTTTCCGCCTGGCGAGGGCGGCTCTTCACCGATGCCGATGACCAGGAAGGCGCACCGCCGGTCGCCGTAATGAGTTTCCGCGTCTGGCAGGGAAAGTACGGGTCCGATCCGTCAGTGGCCGGAGCGACATACGAGCTCAACGGGCACCCATTCACGGTTGTCGGAATTGCCCCGCCCGGATTTTTTGGAGCAAAGATCGACAGCGAGGATATGCCCGACTTCTGGCTTCCGCTGGCAACGGAGCCGCTGATTGCCGGCCCAACTTCTCGCCTCAAGAATCCCCGGCTCGCCTGGCTCGATTTAATCGGGCGGGTTCGCCCGGGTACGAATCCGAAAATTCTGGAGACGCAAGTCCAGGTAGAACTGCACCAGTGGCTGGCAAGCCATGTGCCGGATATGACCTCGCAGGAGAAAGCTCTTTTAGCAAGGCAGACTGTGCGCCTGACCCCGGGCGGCGCCGGCGTTTCCATGATGCGCGAAAAATACAAGGATGGTTTGCGGCTGCTGCTGCTGGCGGCTGCTTGTGTGCTGCTGGTGGCCTGCGCCAACGTCGCCAATCTTATGCTGGCGCGCGGCCTTAAAGACCGGCAACAGACCGCGATACGTGTAACGCTGGGCGCGCCCCGCAGCCATCTGGTTCGGAAGGCGCTCATTGAAAGCCTTGCGCTGGCTGTCATCGGCGGCGTCGCTGGAATTGCTGTCGCATACGCGGGAACCAACTTGATCCTCCATCTTGCTTTCACCGGACCGAATACATGGGTTCCCGTGGACGCCACGCCTTCTGGCGTTGTACTGCTCTTTGCGCTGGTAGTCTCGATCATTACCGGACTTATTTTCGGTATTGCACCGGCGTGGATGACCTCGCATGCCGACCCGATGGAGGCGATGCGTGGAGCCAGCCGCGCCGTAGCACTCAATCACGGCATGTTTGGAAGCGCGACCGCGCAGAAGATGCTGGTGATCGTGCAGGCGACGGTGTCGCTGGTGTTACTGAGCACGGCGGCGATGCTCGGCCAAAGCCTGCGCAATCTGGAGCACCAGAATTTTGGATTCGATTCCGGCGGGCGGTATCTGGTTTCAATCAATCCCAAGATTTCCGGCTACGAGCAGGAACAATTGGCGCAGCTGCTGGGCGGAGTTGAGGACCAATTGCGGCTTATCCCTGGCGTGCATGCGGTTGGCACTGTGCTGGCAGCGCCATTGAAAAGTTGGGTTTGGCCGCATGACATCCGAGTTGAGGGCCAACCCGAGCCCGGCCAGCAGGATGATGTTTCATCCGGTTGGACTCGTGTGACGCCGGGATTTTTCGATGCACTCGGAGACAGGATTGTGATGGGACGGCCCATTACCGATGACGACAACGCGAGCACGCGGCCGGTAGCGGTAATCAATGAAGCGTTTGCCAACAGATTCTTTGGCGGAGAAAACCCGATTGGGCAACACTTTGGTCCCGCTCCGCGAAATAACGCGGGAATGTACGAAGTTGTCGGTGTTGCAGCCGACGTAAATTTCGCGAGGGATCCGCAGCCCATGTATTTCCTGCCGGAGGCGCAGAGCACATACTTTGTTGATGCTGAGGCGGAAGAGCGCGAGGTCCTGTCGCATTATCTCTCCAACGTGGTGGTCTGGGCGCCTGGAAATCCGCAGGATCTTGAGGCGCAGGTGAGGAAAGCGCTGGCGAACGCGGCGCCAGACCTGATGGTGAACGGCATTCAGTCATACTCCGAGGTTATTGATGCTGGTTTTGCGCAGCAGAACATGATCGCAAGCCTGGCTTGGCTTTTTGGCGGCCTCGGGCTGGTGCTTGCTGCCGTGGGCCTCTACGGCGTGACAGCCTATGGTGTGGAACAGCGGACGAACGAGATTGGCGTGCGCATGGCACTAGGAGCGGACCGCGGCTCGGTAGTGCTCATGGTACTGCGCTCAGCGTTTTTTCAGGTAGGTATCGGGTTGGCGCTGGGGATTCCTGGGGCAATCGGCGCAGGGTATTTGATTACCAGCCACCTTTTTGGAGTAAGGCCGTGGGATCCGCTGATGCTGGCGCTGGCCACGGTTCTGCTCGCAGTGGCCGCACTGATAGCAGCAGCCATTCCCGCGCGCCGTGCGACGCTTGTCGATCCCATAGTCGCGTTGCGCTATGAATAGCCTTTCTCATCGGAAAACATCGTCAGTTTCTGTGCCATACATCCACAATCCTGGTGCTGGTTGTCTCTGCTCACACACAAGTAAATAGATGCGCGACTTATATGTATCTTCGACACCTCAGGGTTGGTGAACAACTACCGCACTCCGCGCCTTGAATTCGTCAGCGATTACCGAACGTAGGGCGGGCACTCTTAATTGGTCGGCTAACCAATCAGCGCGTTCGATCAACGCGTTCACATCGTTCAACTCATGGCCGGCAGGATACCAGCGTATCGTCTTCGGCCGGCTAGCGGCATCGAAGTAAGATTGCATAGCGTCTTTGGAAAACGAAGGTTCATATCGAGCAAACTGGAAGAGCAAAGGAACGGGAGCAGCGAAAGGCACATACCGGATTCCGTCGAGGGCCTTCATGACTTTTTCAGCTTTGCTCAACGCCTGTATCCCCGCTTGCTGTTGAATCGCCACCACATCCGGCGATTTGCCATCGATGAATATCGCCCGAAAGGACGGCGCCCCCGTGATGAGTACGGATGCAGCCATGCGCTTATCGATTGCTGTTAGTATGGCGCCGAACTGTGCGCCGAAGCTGTGGCCGACGTACGCAATGCGACCAGCGTCAATGCCAGATTGCTGCCGCAAAACGTCGAAGCTCCTGCGCAGATCGACAATTGCCTGAATTTCTGTTGCCTTATCCTGATCATCGCTGGTCTGAGCGGTAAAGAGCGGCTTGCGCCAGGGTTGAGGCCGAACCCAGGGATAGTCGATCATCACAGAAGCAACCCCAGCCCGAGCGTAAAGCAAAGCCTCTGGCAAGAACTCGAGTTTGTCGCCCTCGCCCCAGTGCGCAAAAACAATTCCAGGGTGAGGGCCCGATGAAGTTGGCAACACCAGAAAGCCGGTTACGCGCCCGCCTTTCGGACTTGTGAAATCGATGTCATAGACAGTCGCGGAAGGTTGCGTGTCATAGACCCGCTCTTTGAGGTCAAGTGGAGCAGCTGAGTCATAGCTGAACATCTTCGCCCACTCAGCTGGGACGCTCTGCGCCCGGGTCAAGCACGATGAAATTGCAACGATCAAAATGGTCAAAACGCGAACGGCATGCATGGCGAAAGTATGCTTCGCCCGCATGAATGCAAAGTAACCGCTCACCCCGATTGCCTCACCAGCACGAAGTGGTTAATCCAAATTTCGACCGATTGACGGGCAATCGGAAGTTGAACCACAAAAGCCAACGGTCAGAATTGCGCTTCGGGGACTCGAGACATTTATGAGAGTAGTCATAACATGTGGAAGCCACGAACGGAACGAATGAGCCTTCATTCGTACATGAAATCGGTGTGCGGCGCGAGAAAAAGCCAGGAGCTAATGGCTAGAAGCTAGTAGCTGATTTTTGCGGCGCGCAACGCCGCAAAAATCAAAATGGGCCTGAGAGCAAGAAGCGGTGACGGTTTCCTTGCCCACAAGCCCATTCGATCCTGAATCGGATCGGAGGTGATGTATTTATTTTAGGCCACTTGGGGACGAAGTCAAGCGGTCCGCCAACTCTTTTTATACCTACATAATCATCTAGATGACCGTGTTACGGTAGTCATGGCAAACTCCTGCAAATAAAGGAGAAATTTATTCGGTGGCTTGCCGTCGAGTTCTGCAAAATTTATCATGCGCGCGACAGTAGTAACTGGATGCCAATGATTGTCAGCAAAGTTCCAAACACCCTTCGCAAGACGACTTCCGGCAGGTGCTGTGCCCAGAGTCCGCCGAAATACCCGCCGACGAGAAAACCTAAAGCGATCAGCAGACCGGCTTTCAGATCAACATTTCCTGCTTTGTAGTACTCCCAGAATGCCAGCGCGCCAATGGGCGCCAGCAGAGCTGCCAATGAGGTCCCCTGGGCCTTGTGCTGGTTCATGTGGAAGAAATAAACCAGCGCGGGAATGATCAGGATTCCGCCGCCAATTCCCACGATCCCGGAAAAAACGCCAACCACAACGCCAAGCAGTATGTAGAGGTAAGTCATGGCCGGAATCATAGAACGAAAATCAGCTTCGCTGAAAAATCGAGCGGCTGAATGCTGCAATTTCAAGCTTCAATAGTTGTGAACTCGCGATGCCAAAAACGATGTTTGGATTTCGACGAGAACAGTCCTCAGAAGTGCTGGTAGTGTCTCAGTTTGGTTTCTTGGCAGCCCAGGTCAGCCCAATCAGAGAAAATATGATCGCGTACAGCATTGAGTTTGAGAGCGCAAAAATCAAAACGACCATCGCTTGAGCCGAGGGGGTTGCATGTTCCGTAGCCATAAGGATTAGTGAAGTGGGGGCCAGCACTAGATAAACCGTCTCGAGGTGGTAGGTAATCCCGTGGGAGTTGACGTAGTATGCAAACGCGGTGAGTACAAGAGCGACACCGAAGCCCAGTGCCGCGCCCACTACGCCGAAGTGTTTAGCTTGCCTCATTCCAATGTCAGTTTGCCACTGGCATAATTCGATTAGCGTCTCTTGAACGCTTGGCTTGGGATTGAGTATGCCACAAACCCCAGCCGGCAAAAGCAGAGAGTCAGATTCGAAACTGAGGCATTACCGAAGTGGCTGCTTGCGTTGACACTGCCGCGAACCGAATGTTAAGTTAGAGAGTTTAGAAGTAACCCCGACCGCTTCTTGTTCACAACAACTTAACGATTATTTTTGCATGGACGCGATACTCAGGCAAATAGGCGAATTACTGATTAATTCCATCCCCACGATCATCTCAGTGCTGATCTTGTGGACGGCGTACACGTTTCTGGTGCACAACAAGCTGCGCCAGGTGCTGGAGCAGCGGCACGCCCTGACGGAAGGCGCAATAGAGCGCGCGCAGCAGGAAATCGCCACTGCAGAAAAGCGCACCGCCGAGTACGAAGAGCGAGTGCGTGAGGCGCGGTCACATATCTATAAAGCCCAGCAGGCCAATCGCCAGCGGGTAATGGACGAGCGAAACGCGGCACTGGCGGAATCGCGCACAAATGCTGGCGAGATAATGAAAAAAGCCCGGGCGGCGTTGGAGAAAGATACTGTCGGCGCAAAGGCTGCTTTGGAACAGCAGGCCAACGTGTTGGCCGATCAGGTGATTGCATCAGTGTTAAAACCGGCTGCGGCGGCAGGGGGTCGGTAAGGATGAAACCGTTGGTCCAGAGATTCTGGGTTTGTGCAATCGCACTGTCGCTAGGCTTGGCGATCGCCACTGCCATGCCGTTGCGAGCCCAGGAACATGCAAAGCCGTCGAGCACTCCGGCGCAGGGTCAAACAAAGCCAGCGCAGCCTTCACCAAAACATGAGGGTGAAGAACAGCTGGAAAATGGCGGAGAAGCGGATGCTATCCGCAATGCTCCCGCGGTGCGGTTCATCGCGCGGCACACAGGATTGACAAAAAACCAGGCATATTGGCTGTGCATCGGACTGAATTTCGCCGTGATCTTTTTGGCCATTGCTGGGCTGCTGCGCAAAATGCTGCCTGGCTATTTCAAGGGACGCACCTCCACTATTCAAAAAGGGATTGAGGAAGCGCGCAAGATGAGTGAAGACGCGCGGCGCCGGCTGGCTGATGTGGAAGGAAGGCTTTCTCGCCTGGATGCCGATATCGCCACAATGCAGCGTGAAGCCGACGAGAATGCCAAAGCTGAAGAGCAGCGCCTCCTGGCAGCCGGAGAAGAAGAGCGTCGCCGGATTGTTACGTCCGCTGAGCAGGAAATTGAAATGGCGGCCAATGCGGCGCGCCGCGAACTGAAAGCATACGTCGCCGATTTAGCCGTCCAACTGGCGGAAAAGAAAATTAGCGTGAGCAACGATACCGACGAAGCCCTGGTGCGTGCTTTCACCGTCCAGATGGGAAAGGACGGCAACTAAATGGCGGCAGTCCTGGGCCGGTACGCGCGCGCTTACGCTGAAGTGGTGGTCAAGCACAAGTTAAATCCGGAAAAAACGGTTGTTGATTTTCAACAGATGGCTGATCTGGTGAACGGCAGCCGGGAACTGCGGAATGTCTTGCAGAATCCGGCGGTCAGCCGTGAGCAGAAACATCACCTGCTGGATGCCATCATCCAGCGTATTGGCGCGACAAAGATCCTGCGGAACTTTCTGGCGGTGTTAATCGACCACGGACGCATCGGTCACATTGGCGATTTGGTTGAGCAATTCAAGCAGGAGTTGGACCGGCGGCTTGGTATCGCCGATGCGCGAGTCAGTTCGGTCCGCGAATTGTCCTCGGCGGAGAAGAAGTCGCTGGAGCAGCAACTGGCGGCGATTACCGGCAAGACAGTTAGAACAACGTATTCTCAAGATCCCGGTCTGCTCGGTGGCGTTTTGGTGCGCGTGGGCAGCACAATTTATGACGGATCTGTGCAAGGCCGCTTGCAGCGGATGCGGGCGGAGATCGCGGCGGGCTAAGATTCGCACTCGGAAATCTGGTAATTGAGTAATTTGGGTAATTGAAAAGCCGTTACTTCCGCCGCCTTTCAATTACCAAATTACCAATTTACCCAATTACTAAATTGGCGAAAAGGTTTCAGTCTTACATAAGGTATCTATGGCTCAGATCAAAGTCGAGGCGTTAAGCAGGCGTGAGCATAGCGGGAGCCTGCTGCCGAGATCCTGAGCGACCCTGAGCTTGTCGAAGGGGAGTCGAAGGACCTCAACCAAGAAGGATCGCAGGGGAAAACAAGTTTTATGGCTCAGATTAAAGCAGACGAAATAACAAAGCTCATCCGCGAGCAGATTGAAAATTACGAATCCAAGGTTTCCGTGGATGAGGTTGGCACCATCATCTCGCTGGGGGACGGAATCGCCCGTATTCATGGGCTGGATAAAGTCATGGCCGGCGAAATGCTCCAATTTGGCCACGGCGTGGCCGGACTGGCAATGAACCTGGAAGAAGACCAGGTGGGCGCGGTGCTGCTGGGCGAATTCACTGAGATCAAAGAAGGCGACGAGGTGAAGCGCACTGGAACCATCATGTCAGTCCCGGTGGGCGAGGGCATGATTGGCCGCGTAGTGAATGCACTTGGTCAGCCGATTGACGGCAAGGGGCCAATCTCCTCCAACAAGCAGATTAAGATTGAGCGCATTGCTCCGGGCGTGATTGATCGCCAGCCGGTGCGTGAGCCCATGGCCACGGGCATCAAGGCCATTGACTCCATGATCCCGGTGGGCCGTGGCCAGCGCGAGTTGATCATTGGCGACCGGCAGACCGGCAAGACCGCCGTGGCGCTGGACACCATCATCAACAGCAAGGGCAACAACCTGATTTGCATCTACAACGCAATTGGGCAGAAGCGTTCGTCCATCGCGCAGGTAGTGAAGGTGCTGGAAGATTATGGCGCAATGGAATACACAATCGTGGTGGCAGCTTCCGCTTCAGAGCCTGCGCCCATGCTTTATCTTGCGCCGTATGCAGCCTGCGCGATGGGCGAGTACTTCCGCGATAGTGGCAAGCACGCGCTGGTGATCTATGACGATCTTTCCAAGCATGCCGCGGCCTACCGCGAAATCTCTTTGCTGCTGCGCCGTCCGCCAGGACGCGAAGCGTATCCCGGAGACGTGTTTTATCTTCACTCACGTTTGCTGGAGCGCGCGGCAAAAATGTCAGACAAGATGGGCGGCGGTTCGCTTACGGCGCTGCCGGTGATCGAGACGCAGGCCGGTGACGTTTCCGCCTACATTCCCACGAACGTCATTTCCATTACTGACGGCCAAATCTTTCTTGAAACCGATCTCTTCAACTCCGGCGTGCGTCCGGCGGTGAACGTGGGCATCTCGGTAAGCCGCGTAGGCGGTTCAGCGCAGATCAAAGCGATGCGGCAGGTGGCAGGCACGTTGAAGCTGGAACTGGCGCAGTATCGGGAGCTGGCGGCGTTCGCGCAGTTCGGTTCTGATCTAGATAAGGCCACGCAGGCACAGCTCAATCGCGGCAAACGGCTGGTAGAGATATTGAAGCAGGACCAGTACCAGCCTCTTTCCTTCGGCAAGCAGATCATGATCATCTTTGCTGGAACCAACGGCTACCTGGACGACCTCGAAGTCGAGCACGTGCGCGCTTTCTCTGAAGAGCTGAATAAATATGTTGAGTCAATGAATCCCAAACTGCTGGATGCAATCATGCAGAAGAAGACGATTGACGACGCAATTAAGGCCGACATTGAAAAGACGCTGAAGGAGTTCAAGCAGCGCTTTGTGGCGGAGAGGCAGTCAGAGAAAGCCGCAGCGAAGGCGTAAACATAAAGACATGGCGAACCTTTTAGACATCCGACGGCGAATCCGCAGCGTGCGCAACACGCGGCAGATCACCAAGGCCATGCAGATGGTTTCAGCGGCCAAGCTGCGCCGCGCGCAGGAGCGGGCCCTGGCTGCGCGTCCGTACGCGCAAATGCTGACCAATGTTTTGAAGTCGCTGGTAGCGCGAGCTGATGTCTATGATCCGCAAACCGGAGAGGCGCTGCATCCGTTGCTGGTCCGCCGTGAAGAGAAGACGGCGCTGCTGATCGTCGTTTCGGGCGAGAAGGGGCTGGCCGGCGCGTTCAACTCCAACATCCTGAAAGCAGCAGCCAAGTTCATTGATATTAAGAAGGACAAAAATATCGATGTGCTGAGCGTGGGACGTAAATCGCGCGACTACTTCCGCCGTCGCTACCCTGTGGTGGTGGAGAAAGAAGCCAACCGCAAAGGGCCCATCCAGGTTGTGGGCGAGTATGTGGGCCTGATGAACCGCGCACAGTTCGCGAGCGCGCGCGAAATTGCCGAGCGGGTAGTCCAACTTTACACAGAAGGAAAAGTAGATTCGGTTTACATCGTTTATAACGAGTTCAAGTCCGTGATTGCGCAGCGGCTGGTGGTGGATGATGTGCTTCCCATACGCGCCATCGGCGAGCAAGTGCATGAGATGGCGGAAGAGACCACGGAAGAACAGCTCAGACAACGCCTGGAAGCGGCCAAGCATGCGGGAACGTCTGTCCGTGGCGCAGATACCACGGAAATGGACAAGAAAGCTGCGGCATTTGGCACGGCGCAGGTGGATTACATTTACGAGCAGCAGCCGGCCGTACTGTTCCGTGATTTGCTGCCGCGCTACATCTCTGTCCAGTTGTTCCGGGCCATGCTGGAATCAGAGGCCGCTGAGCATGCCGCGCGCATGACGGCCATGGATTCAGCCACCAGCAACGCTTCTGACATGATTGATTCGCTCACGCTGGCCATGAACCGCGCCCGTCAGGCGAAAATCACGAAAGAGATTATTGAGATTGTGAGCGGTGCGGCTGCGGCGCAATGAGGATATCCGGTGATCCGGTGATCCGGTGATCGGATCATCGCAAAGGCAAAACCTTACTGCTGATCACGCTGATCGGAAGAGCGGGAGATCGGGAAACAATAAAGCTGGCCTTTAGCAAAAGATGCGGGCAGCTAAAAGACAAAGCTAATGGCTAAAGGCCAATAGCTAATGGCTGGGGTTAAGATTATGGCTACTCAAAATGTTGGCAAGGTAATACAGATCTCGGGGCCTGCGGTTGACGTGGAGTTTACCGAGGGCCATTTGCCGCCGATTTACCAGGCGTTGCGCGTAACGAGCGAAGGCTTTAAGGTGCCTGATCCCATTGATGTGGTGCTGGAAGTGCAACAGCATTTGGGCGAAGGTCGCGTGCGCACGGTCGCAATGCAGGCCACCGACGGCATGGTGCGCGGCATGAACGCGCTTGATCTTGGCGGACCCATCTCTGTGCCCGTGGGCAAGGAGACGCTGGGCCGCGTGATGAACGTGATTGGCGAGCCTGTGGACCAACTTGGTCCGGTGAGAGCGGCGAAGCGGCTGCCCATCCATCGGCTAGCGCCGGCATTTGACGAGCAGGCCACCAAGGCGGAAATGTTTGAAACCGGCGTGAAGGTCATTGACCTGGTCCAGCCGTTTTTGAAAGGTGGCAAAATTGGCTTGTTTGGCGGCGCCGGCGTAGGCAAAACGGTTGTGATCATGGAACTGATCAACAACGTGGCCAAGCAACATGGCGGCTATTCAGTGTTTGCGGGCGTGGGCGAGCGCACGCGTGAAGGCAATGATCTCTGGCTGGAGATGAGCGAATCCGGGGTGATCAAGCCTGGTGTTCCCGCAGAATCGAAAGCGTCACTGATTTACGGGCAGATGACCGAGCCGCCCGGAGCCCGCCTGCGCGTGGCGCTGACCGGCCTTACTGTCGCGGAATATTTCCGCGATGAAGAAGGCGCGGACACGCTGCTTTTCATCGACAATATTTTCCGCTTTACCCAGGCAGGATCTGAAGTTTCCGCGTTGCTGGGCCGCATGCCTTCCGCTGTAGGATACCAGCCGAATTTGGCGACAGAAATGGGCGAGTTGCAGGAGCGCATCACGTCGACCAAGCGCGGATCGATCACTTCAGTGCAGGCCATTTACGTCCCTGCCGACGATCTTACCGATCCAGCGCCGGCCACGACTTTTGCCCACCTGGACGCGACGACCGTGCTTTCACGTCCACTGACGGCGATTGGAATTTATCCGGCGGTCGATCCGCTAGCTTCGACCTCGCGCATTCTTGATCCGCATGTTGTGGGCCAGGAACACTACGACGTTGCACAGGGCGTGAAGAGAATCCTGCAGCGTTACACGGACTTGCAGGACATCATCGCTATTCTGGGCATTGAAGAGCTGAGCGAAGAAGATAAGCTCACGGTTTCCCGCGCGCGTAAGGTGCAAAAGTTCCTCTCACAGCCATTCTTTGTGGCGCAACAGTTCACCGGCATGGCAGGACGCTACGTGAAGATAGCCGACACGGTGCGCAGCTTCAAGGAAATTATCGAAGGCAAGCATGACGATGTTCCGGAGCAAGCCTTCTACATGAAGGGCGCGATTGAAGAAGTTCTGGAAGCGGCGGAGAAGATGAAGTCCGGAGCGGCAGCGTAACAAATGGCAGAGACCATTCAACTGGAAATCGTGACGCCGGAGCGGCTGGTGGTGAACGAAGCCGTCGACTACATTGAGATTCCCGGCAAGACCGGATATCTCGGCGTGTTGCCGGGGCACGCTCCGCTGATCAGTGAACTGGCTGCCGGTGAACTGAGCTATCGCATGGGCAACCACACGAAGCGCGTTGCCGTGGCCTGGGGGTTTGCTGAAGTCCTGCAAACCAAAGTTACAATTCTGGCAGAGACAGCGGAAAAGGCAGAAGAGATAGATACCGCTCGCGCCGAAGCAGCCAAGAAAAAAGCTGAAGCGGAATTGCAGAAAGCCGGGCCGGAAGGCAACGCGGAAGCTGAGGCCGCATTGCAGCGCGCTCAGGCAAGGCTGGATGTAGCAGGCAAGCCGAAAAGCTAGCGGGGAACTAAAGCAGTTTCTTCGGCAGCAGATAAGTAAATCCCGTAAAAAATTCCCAACGTGTGCTGGTTGGGGTAAGGCCGCGATTAAAGCCTACGTCGAAAACCAGGTTCGGCCGCGGCGCATATGTCGGCGCGAAAAGAAATCCCGCGGCATGCCCATTTTGAAATGGCTGCGTGAAATGCCAGATTTCGCCGCCTACCCCGAATTTACGCGGTAAACCATGAGAAATTGAAAGCGTCTGGCCGAATTGTCCGCGATGCCGCGAATTTTCAATCTGCTCGTTGAACATGGCATTCGCATCGACGTGATACTTACGAATGTCTGTTGAGACCAGGAAAATTGCGGATTGACGGTTTGAGCCGATATCAAGATCAGGCGCAGTACCAGCCCAGACGCGCCGGAAGTAACTCACGGAAATTGTGGGACGGGTCTCTGTCCCAGGCAGCAGTACCGCCTGCAGTCCAGCGGAAACATCTCCCGGATCTTTGGAATTGGCTGGGCCAAGATCGGAATATGCGAATGGCTGAGTTTGCAAAAGAAGCTCAAGCCGCTTTGCCGGCGAGAACTTTATTACTTCATTAAAGCTGACCTGATTGGACAGTTCAGGCGAGTGTTCAGCGCCAAGCGCGCCGGTTTCAAATTGCAGATAGCCAACGGGCGTGAGTGTGGCCGGCGTGGAAACCGTTGGGCGGCCGGGATTGGCTTCCTGCGCACAGGCCGCGCCGACGAGAAAGAACAACATTAAGCTGCAAAGCTGTTTCCGCAAAACGACCGTCTCCCCGAAAGGCATCATTGTTGTTCGATTGAACTAAGTTAACGTAAGAACTCGGCTAAAGGGAATTTATTCCGATAAACTGGCCGGATATTCACGCAGCAGACGGCGTCCGGCTCTCGGCGAGGTCAAGGATTTGTCTTAGCCTAAGCGCATTGTGCGCGGCGTAACCTGCCTGATCATTGTCAAAATAAACGTAGACAGCCTTCAGCTCTTTAGTCCACTCCTGAATCCGCTTTGCCCACTCGCGTAGCTGTGCATCGCTATAGCTGCCCTGGTATTTCCCTGTGGTTGGACCATGCAGCCGCACATAAGCAAAATCGGCTGTGATCTCCAGCGGCGAATGATATCCGGCTAGTTCGTAGATACAGAAGGCTGCGTTGTAGCGGCGCAGCACGCGGCTTATCTCTGGCGTGATCCAGCTTGTTTCGCGGAACTCAAAAGTATAACGACGTTCGCGCGGCAGAATTTCCAGCAGTCCTTCCAGACGTTCAATGTTTACTTTCCAGTGTGGTGGCAGTTGGAAGAGCACCGGCCCAAGTTTTTTACCCAGATGCTCAGCGCGAGGAAGGATGTTATCGAGTGCATTCTCAGGGTCTTTAAGCTTTTTATTATGCGTGATAAATCGGCTGGCCTTTACCGCGAAAACGAAATTCTTCGGCGTAGCGTCACGCCACGCATCGAACGCTTCAATCGTCGGCAGCCGATAAAAACTGTTATTTAACTCCAGGGTGTCAAAGTGACGGACATAGTACTCGAGCATCTTTGAAGCCGGCGTCTTTGCCGGATAAAACGTTCCCACCCAATGCTTGTAGTGATAGCCGGAGGTGCCGATGCGAATATCGCAGCTCATGCTGATTAGTGCGATGAAGCAGATTGGCGGAATGTTGCTATGAAGCACTCAGCAATCAGCTCTCAGTTCAGCTCTCAGTATTCAGCTCTCAGTATTCAGCCCTAACACTGTGTGGTGAAAACGCACAATCTCAACGACGGAGCAAGGGAGTAAACGGAGGAATCACGGATTAGGAAACCAAATGCCTCTGCTACCTCCGTTCCTCTGTGTTTCAAAGATTCATTACGCTAGCAAGAATGTTGTACGGCCGAATACTGATCACTGAGTGCTGAATGCTAGTTAAAATCCGCGCTGCCCACTCTCAATACAGTCCTCGTCTTTTTGCCGCGTTCAGTCTTTCCTTCTCCCGATGTCTGGTGCGCCCACGCGCCAAACACTTTATTGCCAAAAGCGGTTATAGCAAGATAGTCACCCAGGAAGTCGCCTTCAGCGTCGAACCCATCCGGGTCCCACGTGTAATTCTGGAATGTTTTTCCTCCGTCAGTTGAGCGCGCCAAAGTCACCGTGGTTTCCTTATTATCGGTGCGGCGATCATAGAAGATCAGGTTCACTGCGCCGCTTTGCGGATCAACAGCCATCCATTGGAAGAATTGGTCTTTGCCGTTATGAATAGGATCACTGTTCACGCGTACAGGCGCGCTCCAGCTTTTACCGTAGTCGCCCGACGACGAGACAAAAACATCCACGTCGCCATTGCTGTAGTCACTCCAGGCGACGTATAGCTTGCCGCCATGCTTGCCGCTTCGCATATCCATGCCGATCTGCGGGAAGCCGTTAGAGCGCGAGACACCGGTAATGCCGAAGTAGCCCGGACCAGCAGGAATAATGAGCCGATCTTTGCTGAAGCTTGCGCCGCCATCATGAGAAACAGCCATCATGATGCCGTCACGCGAGTCCCAGATTGTATAAAGCGCGCCGTCTGGGCCAACCACGCCGTGGAAGCCTTCCAGTGCCCCGTTATCATCGCGCGGTAGGCCGGGAACGCTGCTGATCTTGATGGGACTGGACCATGTAATGCCGCCATCCGTAGAGCGGGAAAAGAAGAGTTCGCTGGCCGCAAGAGTGAAGTGAGTCCATCCGACGTAAAGATTGCCGGCGTGCGCACCGATGGTGTCCGCCACGATCCAGGGCTTGTCTTCAAAAGGAATGTCCGGCGTTGACTCGTGCGAAATCACGGTGTGCGCTTCTGGTTCCCAGGTCTGGCCGCCATCGAGCGAGCGGCGAATGAATATGCCGTTGCGTGTTGCGCCTTGTGCCCAATAGTTTGTGGTGCCAAGTTTGTCAAAAGCGATGTAGCAGAGAATCGCATGACCCGCAGCGTCATAGGTTAGGGAAACGTCTCCTGACACGCGATACATTTTGGGCGACGTGCCTTCAGCGGTCTTCCAGGTCTGGCCGCCATCCTGCGAATACGCGGCGCTGGCGGGCACCTGCCATGCAACCACGGCCTGCTGTGGGTTTTTGGTGTTCACGGCGATGGCGGGCTCATTGAAATATCCGGGAGCAGGCGTTATATCAGTTAAATGAGCGCTCGGAGCTGGAGGTAGTTGCTGAGCGAAAGCGCAACCCGAGCACAGAAGCAACAACAAAGTTCGAATCTTCATAAGTTTTAAATCGCTACCCATTCTAACCAATGCAGTTTTGCTGCTCACCCTCATCAGCAGTTTGAGTCTTTATAACAGGATATAATCTGCCTTCACGTTCATTGATTCTTCCAAGAGGTGCAACCCACCATGCGTAAACTGCTCTCCCTTAGTGCCGGATTGGCAATGTTGTTGTGCGTTTCCCTTGTCGCTTTAGCAGCCGCTTCAGCCGCCAATCCTGCCGAACCCGCAGCTCCTTCCCAGGACGGCACCATGCCTGCGCTCGCTGCCATCGCCGGGCAGGGAATGATGAGCACTGAAGCTTATGAGGATCTGGAACAACTCTCCGACTACATTGGGGCCCGCGTGACCGGTTCCCCGGAAGCTGGACAAGCCGTTGAGTGGGGCTTGCAGAAGATGCGCGCCATGGGGCTTGAAAATGTTCGCGCGGAAAAATGGCAGATCTCGCGCGGCTGGACTCGCGTTTCCGCCACCGCAGAACTGGTTACTCCCGTCCATCGCCGCCTCTCGGTCGATTCCATGGGCTGGGTCGGCTCCACCAAAGAAGGTGGTGAAGAAGCTGAAGTGGTGCCGGTAAATTCCAACAAGCTTGAAGACGAAATGAAGAACAATTCTGCTTCGTGGTCCGGCAAGGTCCTGCTGATCGTGAAAAAAGGCGTTGCGCCGCCTCCCAACCCGGCCAATTTTGCCAAGTTTGGCGACTTCCTGAAAAAAGCGCATGACGCTCACGCCGTCGCCATCATTGGTGGACAAGGCGGTGGATTCCCCGCCGGCATGCACCTTACTCACACCGGCGCAATGGGCTTTGATACCTATTATGAAATTCCGGTAGTGAGCATGATTGCTGAAGACCAGGAGCAACTCACCCGCTTTCTTGATCAGGGCAAGCAAGTGCGCATGCAGATCAACGTGCAGAATCGCGTTACCAATGGCCCGGTGGATTCCGCCAATGTCGTGGGTGAAATTCGCGGCTCCGAGCATCCTGAGCAGGTGATTGTTGTGGGCGGCCATCTTGATTCCTGGGACCTGGCCACTGGCGCCACTGACGACGGCTGCGGCGTAGCCACAACTCTGGGCGCGGCCAAGGCCATCAAGCTGAGCGGCTTTAAACCCAAACGCACTATCCGATTTGTCCTCTTTACCGGTGAAGAGCAAGGACTGCTGGGCTCCTTGGCTTACACCAAAATACACAAAGACGAACTGCCCAACCACGTTGCTGCGCTCGTTCTGGATAACGGCCAGGGGCCAGTCGTGCGGCTTGACATGGGCGGCCACGATGACCTGATTCCGGCAGTCGAAAAGTTCGCCGACTCAGTAAAGTCTTTTGGCGAGGTTGAAGTTGACGACCGCACCGTCTTCGGCACCGATGCCGGCCCATTTATTCTCGCTGGTCTGCCGGGCATCAACATGGGCCAGGATTCGCCTGAATACAAATTCACGCACCACTCCGCCGTGGATACCTTTGACAAAGTAAAGCCAGACCTGCTCACCCGCGACGCCACCGTCATGGGCCTTACTGCTTTCTGGATCGCCGACCGCCCTGAGCGCCTGGCCAGCCCGTGGCCTCCGGAACGGACCGCCAAGATGCTGGTGGAAAAACATAATGACACCATGTTGAAAGCGTTCGGCATCTGGCCTTTCGGTGATCTGGGCAAGCCCGACGAAAAGAAGCCCGCGGCGCCGGGCGGAGGGACAAAATAGAGATCTGTTCCGGCGGGTTATTACCTCCGCCTCAACTCCTCCGCCTTTGCCCCCTGCTCCCTTAGCTTTCTCAAGCTCAGCGCATCATGCCTTTTTGCCAGACGAACATTCTTTTCATCGCGCAGCAGCGGACAATGAAAATATGCCGGCACTGTATATCCCAGCGCGCGGATCAGCAGCAATTGTCGTGCGGTGCTCTTGAGCAAATCTGCGCCGCGGACGACTTCGGTGACCTGCATCGCCGCGTCGTCGACAACTACGGCAAGTTGATATGCGGGAATATCGTCCCGACGCCAGAGCAGAAAGTCGGCAAAGTCGCGTCCGGCGACGAATTCCTGCCGTCCTAAATAACCGTCATTGAAAGAAATCGTCTCTCCGTCTGGGACTTTGAATCGCCAGCTCACGCCTGCTGGTGAATCATAGTGTTCGGCGGTGTCGATCTTTTCGCGGCAGGTGCCGGGGTAGGGAAGTTCATCGTCTGCCATGATGGAGTGGACCGCAGCCGCCCCCGGCTGCGTAGAAAAATCCATCGTGCTCGCAGGCGAGGACGGTTCCACGCCAGCTCGCGTTGCCATCTCAGATTGTGTCTCGCCAAGATCCTTTTTCGCAGGCGAGGGCGCCTGCGGTCCACAATCATTGAGTCCACAATCATTGAGGGGGTGAAGCTCTGCTCCACGCAATGGTTCTTCATGCGGCGCAGATAATGCCCACTCTAAATCTTTGCGCGAGCACGTACACGGATAGATCAAGCCGCTGTCGCGCAGCTTGCGCCATGCGTCGCGATAAAAGCTACGACGTTCGCTCTGCGAATACGGCCCAAAGCTGCCGTGGCTCACGCCGTTGAGGTCAAGCCCTTCCTCCCAATCCAGGCCCAGCCATCGTAAATCTTCATACATGGCTTGGACGAACTCCGGTTTGCATCGCTGATAATCGAGATCTTCATTGCGGAAGATGAGTGTGCCGTGTGCGGCGCGGGCGCGCTGCCACGCCACCCAAAACGTGCGCGCGTGTCCCAGGTGGAGATATCCGGTGGGTGAGGGCGCAAGCCGCCCACGATAAGTAGCCGTTAGCATGAGCCATAGCCGCCTTCAGCCATTAACCTTCAGCCTTTAGTGATCAGCATCGGCCATTAGCCTTTAGCCATCAGCATCAGCCTTCAGCCATTGTGCTTTAGCGCCACCATGC
>JBAVLE010000340.1:0-11815 GCA_049688735.1 Candidatus Angelobacter sp.
GACACGGGCAACTCACGGTCGGCCAGGCGAATCCGATGCACCGAGGTGGAATCAATGCGATTGAAGTTTTTATCCGCGATGCTAATGACCTTTGCTCTTTCTCTGCCCGTCATCGCACAGCAAACCGATGATGGAATCAAACAGGATACAAAAGACGCTGCCCACTCCACGGGCAAGGCCGCTAAGAAAACCGGCCATAAGATTAAAAAAGGCACTAAGAAAGCAGTCAACAAGTCGGCCCACGCCACCCGGAAGGGCGCTGCGAAGGTAGAAGATAAGAGCGCGCCCACTCCAACCCCGCCTCCGCAGAAATAAAAATTTTGGGAGAAGCGGCCAAGCGCTTATTTAGGTTGACGGCTTACCGTTATCGGACTTAATATCCGCTTAGCCGCTTCGTCCGTGGACCACATGCATAAACTTGCAAAGACACCCGCCCGGAAATCTGTTTCCGGCGAAGTCGTCATTCCGGACAAGCTCTATTTCCGCATTGGCGAAGTCAGCCGCCTGTGCGGCCTTCCCAGCTATGTGCTCCGCTTCTGGGAAACCGAATTTAACCAGCTCAAGCCCTCCAAGAGTGGCACCGGGCAGCGAATGTACCGGAAAATTGACGTGGAAAACGTTCTCCGCATCAAGAAGCTGCTTTATGACCAGGGCTTTACCATTGCGGGGGCGCGCCAGCAGCTAAAAGCTGAGACCAAGCGCAAACAGTCTCCATTGCCCTTTGCCGTTCCTAACTCCGGCCGAGGTGAGTTAAAGCAAGTCCGGCAAGGACTTAGAGAAATCCTGGGGATCCTCAGTTCGCGTCACTGAACCGTAAATGGTTAAAACCGCAAAAAACTGCGAACAAGCCGTTCTTTGAATGGGATGATTTGCTTAGGCCAGTGGCCTAAGATTTTCCTGCTCCGTGGGAAAGCTGAGCTGCATCCAAAAAAGGTAGCTATAATAAGCAGTAGCTCGTCTTGCAAGCGTTTTTTCGTCTTATACAAGAAATAAAGGTCGGTCCTGATGTCTAAAAAGATCCAAGTCCTCCTCCTGACCAGTTCCATGTTGATCATTGCTTTTGTCATGATTGGCAGCCTGGGCGTACATGCCTCTGGCGTCAGCAGCAGCGGTGACACCACCCTTAAACACATTGGCGTTTACAGCGAGGTGCTTTATCGCGTTCGCGCAGAATATGTGGAAGATCCCAACATGACGGTGGTCACAAACGGCGCGCTGCATGGCCTGCTGGAATCACTGGACGCAGACTCCAGCTATCTCACCTCTTCTGAGTACAAGGTCTTTAAGCAGAAAAAAGTGGAAGGCAAAGCCAGCATCGGCGCTACGGTTTCCAAGCGGTTTGGCTATGCCGCAATCATCTCAGTCATCCCCGGTGGCCCCGCGGACAAGGCCGGCTTAAATTCCGGAGACATCATTGAGACCGTGGAAGGCCTGAGCACGCATGATCTTTCTCTGGCTGCCGTGAAAAACCACCTGGTGGGCGAACCCGGTTCGCGGCTGGAACTGACCATCATTCGCACGCGCAAGATTGAACCGCAAAAGATCACCGTGGTACGGGACCTCGTCGCTCTTCCGGCAGTGACCGAGACAATGGCGGCCGACAACACTGGGGTTGTTAAAGCCCTGGTGATGACTAAAGGCAAAGCCGCGGAAATCGCAGAGAAGGTCAAGTCACTACAGAAAAAAGGCGCCAAGAAGCTGGTGCTTGATTTGCGCAACAACTCTGAAGGCGATGAACAAGAAGGCGTCGCTGTGGCCAATCTCTTCCTGGGCAAAGGCACCATAGGATCCCTGCAAGGCCAGAAGGTTGAAAAAGTAACTTACACAGCTGATCCACAAAAGAAAATCACTGACCTTCCGTTGGTCGTGCTGGTAAACCGTGGCACGGCCGGTCCCGCGGAGTTGGTGGCTGCAGCAGTTCTTGATAACAGCCGCGGCGACGTACTGGGCGACAAAACTTTTGGAGAAGGCTCCGTTCAGAAACTGATTGAAGTGCCGGATGGATCGGCGCTGATCCTTTCGGTCGCAAAGTATTACACATCGAACGGCAAGGTCATCCAGGATACCGGCATCACGCCGAACATCCAAGTGGCCTCCAATGACGACGTTGTTGCCATATCTGACGACGATGACAGCAGTCCCAGCGAAGAGCCACAGAAGACGCAGCCTAAAGAAGACGAACAGCTGCGCCGTGCGATTGAAGTCTTGAAAACGAAGACGCAAAAAAGCTAAAGCAGGGTAAATGAGTTCCAAAAAGGCGCGTCTCAGGGCGCGCTTTTTGTTTTTTAGCAAAAGTACATGTTGCGTTTCCTAATTCGTATGTCCTGTTGGCATGATGGATAGCCCTTAAAACCATGCTATTCTGGCCTTGATCTCAACCCATGGACGCCGTTGCAGAGCCTACGCCAGACAAAGTAGCTGGGAAACCGCTGGTAGGCAGAGTTGTATTCAGTGTGCTGGTCTTGACGGCGGCATTCCTTGGCACTATAGCGGGCCTGCTGATTGTTTATTCCACTGACCTGCCGCAGATCAGTGAACTGGAGCGCTATCGGCCCAGCACGATCACCGAACTTTATGACGATCAGGGGCGGCAGATAGGATCCTTTGCCTTGCAGCGTCGCGTGCTCGCTTCCTATGATGATTTTCCCAAGGTGCTGCGTGATGCCATTATTTCTACGGAAGACAAGACTTTTGAAACGCATTGGGGCATTAACTTCTGGCGCGTCTTTGGCGCGACGTATCGCGACATAACTTCCAGTTCGCGTGCTCAGGGCGCATCCACGCTCACCATGCAGCTTTCACGCAATCTGTTTCTTTCTCCGGAGCGCCATTTCAGCCGCAAGGTGCAGGAAGCGCTGCTTGCTTTGCAGATTGAACGTCGATTTACCAAGCAGCAGATCTTCACTCTCTATTGCAATCAAATCTTTCTGGGACATGGTGTCTATGGCTTTGAAGCCGGAGCGGAATACTACTTCAACAAGCACGCAAAAGATTTGAAGCTGGAAGAAGCCGCGCTGCTGGCCGGCTTGCCCAAAGGCCCGGTTTCATATTCGCCGATCAATTTCCCTGATAAAGCGTTGAAGCGCCGCAACCTGGTCATCAACAATATGCTTGAGGATGGCAAGATTACCGCCGAAGAAGCCGGCCGCGCCAAGACCACGGCGTTGCGTTTAAACATACAGCCTGACCGGTCACCGGCTCCCAATTTTGTGGAAGAAGTCCGGCGCTTTCTGGAAAGGAAATACGGCGCGAATGAGGTCCATGAAGGTGGCCTGCGGGTATATACATCGCTTGATCTTGACTTGCAGAAGAGCGCCACGCAAGCAGTGCTGGACGGGCTGGCCGCGTACGAGCGTCGCCATGGATGGAAAGGCCAGTTGAAGAATATCGTTGAGAATGGCGAAAGCCTCAACAAGTATCAGGACGCGGACTGGCAAAAGCCGCTCGCAGTTGGTGATTATGTCCACGCTTTGGTGGTCGATATCGGTCTGCAATTCTGCAAGATCAAGCTGGGCCGCAACAATGCCTCTCTGGGCCCGGCCGAGCTGGCGTGGACCGGGCACAAGCTGCCAAAGAATATTCTTGCCGTGGGCGATATTGTTTACGTAAAGGTGCTTGCCCTGAATCCTGATGGCTCAGCTAAAGTTTCCTTGGAGCAGGATTCCGGCGCACAGGCAGCCTTGTTGGCAATTGAAAATTCGACCGGCGATATCAAAGCCATGGTCGGCGGACGAGATTACGATGAATCAAAGTTCAATCGGGCGACGCAGGCATTGCGCCAAGCCGGCTCGTCCTTTAAACCCTTCGTCTACACCGCAGCCATAGATCAAGGCGCGGAACCGGACGACCTGATCATGGACGCGCCCACCACCTTCAACAGCGCGGGCGTTCCCTATGCTCCGCACAATTTCGATCACAGGTTTGAAGGGAACATTACTCTTCGCCATGCCATGGCGGAGTCGCGCAATATCCCGGCAGTGAAATTGGCGCAGCGCGTCGGCATGCCAACCGTGGCCGACTACGCCCGCCGCTTTGGGATCACATCGCCAGTCCTGCCTTTCTTGCCTGTGGCGCTTGGCGCTGCTGATGTTACGCTTTACGAAGAAACGTCCGCGTACACCGTTTTCCCCAATGACGGATTGCGCATTGAGCCGCGCTATATCCGCAAAGTAACCGACTACGAAGGTCACGTGCTGGAACAGGATTTTCCTGACGCCAAAGACGTCGTAAGCCAGCGTACGGCACGGACGATGGTGTCACTCCTGGAAGAAGTGGTGAAGCACGGCACCGCAAGCAGCGCAAAAAAATTGAACCATCCCGTGGCCGGCAAAACGGGCACTACCAATGACTACACCGACGCATGGTTTGTTGGCTTCTCCCCTAGCCTGACTTGCGGCGTGTGGGTAGGCTTTGACGAAAAAAAGAATCTGGGAGAAGGCGAAACCGGCGGCCATACTGCTTTGCCGATCTGGATGGACTTCATGCGTGTGGCGGTTTCCGAGCCAGCGCGGAAAGGCGAGTCCTTTGCGCCTGTGAGCAGCGACAAAAAAAAAGCCGTGGCAATCAAGCGCGCTGCCATCACGCCGCCTCGCCATACCGGCGACGCCGAGGCCCACTAGTGTTCCGCAAAGTAATTAAATATTCTTTTCTTGCCCTGGTGTTGCTGCTCGTGTTTCTTTCGTCGGCACTTCTGGCCATGCGCTTTGCCATTCAAGGCCGTGAAGTACACGTGCCGCGGCTTTCAGGACTCACTCCCGCTGAAGCCGAACGCGTCGCCAATTCTGATGGCCTGGTACTCTCCGTGGAAAGCCGCTTCTACAGTCCTTCAGTCCCGGCAGGTCGAATCATCTCGCAATCGCCTGCTCCGGGTACGACTGTGCGTCGAGGCTGGAAGATCCGCGTGGCCGCGAGTCTGGGAACGCAGCACGCCGCTGTACCGAACCTTGTTGGGCAAAGCCAGCACGCAGCAGGAATCAACGTGAGCCGTCGCGGGTTGGAAATCGGCACAGTCGCAGCGATTCATCTTCCTGGCGCTACTCCTGACACGGTGCTGGCACAGTCTCCGCCGCCCGACGCAACAGATGTGACATCGCCAAAGGTAAACTTGCTGATTGCCGCCGCCGATAACGGTGCGCGCTATGTGATGCCGAGCTTTGTAGGAAAACCTTTAGCCGACGCGAACATTGCACTGATCAAAGGCGGTTTCACGCTGGGCAAGGTGAATGTTGTGAGTGGCGATGACAGCAGCGCTGCGGGTACGCCAGGGATTATCATGCGCCAATCTCCCGTAGCCGGACAGCGTGTGACGGCAGGCGCGACGATCAGCTTTGATGTGCGTCAGTAGGCGGGGATTAACCACGAAGGCACGAAGAAACACCAAGGAACCACAGGAGACAGAGGAACGAAGGGGCTCTGGGCAAGAAAGTACGGTGTCTTGTAAGAAGACTGAACTGCCATGTGTCAATGGCATCGCCGTACTGTTCGACTTACCCCGCATAGAGTAGCGCAGCTCTGGCGGACTCAGCAGGACATTGAATGTGGCGACGTTGCGCAATTGACTTCTCCTTCGTGTCCTTTGTAGTTAATGATTTTCCAGGACAGCCGCGAAGAATCCATCGCAAGGATGAACTCCGGGGATCGTACGTAGAAAGCTACCGCTGATGAGTTCATCAATATTCTTCCAGACCAGTTCTCCTGAGTCTCGCAAATTTAATAATTCATTTTGCATCGGCATGATCTTGAAGTCGGAATTTGGAACGCACGCGGCAATCACCTGCTCGTTCTCTTCGGGCTCCAACGAGCAGGTGGAATAAACCACCCTTCCGCCGGGGGAAACGTGACGCATTGCCGCCTTCAAGATTGCGATCTGGCGGGATTGCAGATCGATAAGATCTTCTGGCTTGAGCTTCCACTTGATTTCCGGATTGCGCGCCAGCGTTCCCGTGCCGGAGCATGGGACATCAGCCAGGACGCGATCAAAATCTGCACCGTATGGCAGAGTCAGCGCATCTGCGGTAACAACTTCTACGTTTTGTTGCGGTGCCAATCTTCTTAGCAGGGTTGCGCGATGTGGATATAGTTCCGTAGCAACGATCTCTGCTTCAGGCAGACGAGTGGCCATGGCGGCGGTCTTGCCGCCGGGAGCAGCACAGCAATCGAGAATGCGCCGGCCCTTGCCAACCAGCGCGGCTATCAGTTGCGAGCCTTCGTCCTGAATGGCAACTTTTCCTGCACGGAACATTTCAGTAGCGCTGGCGTCGCCGGAGGTCACGATCCGCGCATTCGCCATCATCACGGCGGGGCCGAGTTGGATGCCCTGTCCGACGAGCAGGCTTTCGTCTTCCGCGCTGCTTAAACGCAGAACGGTAGCAGGAATGCGCTGATCGTATTCGCAGATTTTCTGCGCGACATCGTGCCCAAAGAGCCCTATCCATCGTTCCGCTAACCACCTTGGGTGTGCCAACGCAGAAGAAAGATAATCGAGGCCGCTCAATTTAAAAGTGTGCGGATCATAGGCTGCTGATTTAACCTTGCGCATCACCGCATTCACCAGTCCGGCAGCAGAGGCTTTCCTGGCATGCTTGACCAGTTCCACTGTTTCATTCACTGAGGCATGTGCCGGAATTTTCGTAAGAAATTGTTTTTGATAGATGCCCATGCGCAGGGCCGTAAGAACTTCGAAGTCAAGTTTGCGGAAAGGCGTAAAGCTGAGACGAGCAATGGCTTCGTCGAGCACAGACCGCCAGCGCAGCACGCCCATCACGATTTCCGTGGCGAGATTGCGATCAACGGGAGAGAGTTGATCAAGAAGCCCGGAATGCAGAAGCTCCACGGCATAGGACGATTCGCGCTCAACGCGCAACAGTATTTTGAAAGCCGCAACGCGCGCAGGAGAGATAGCCACGTCTAGGCTTCCTTGATTACGCCCAGCCGCTCTCCTGCGGCGGGATGATAGCCGTTGATAAACTCGCGCGCCGCCATAACTTTCTTTCCTTCCGGCTGGACCTGCAGAAGTTGCAACACGGTGCGCTGTCCGCAGCCGACAAAGAGCTTCTCATCGCCCACGCGCAATTCGCCGGGCCCAAGATTCGATGTCGTATCTTCCGGCGTGGCCGCGATCAATTTGAAAACTTTGCCGCGAAACTGCGTATAGGCTCCGGGCCATGGTTGAAAGCCGCGCAGCCGATTGTGAATCTCCGTGGCGGTACGAGTGAAATCGCAAAGCCCATCTTCTTTCTTGAGGATCGGCGCCAGCGTGGCTTTCGCGTTGTCCTGCGGGACCGGTGTAACCCTTTGGTCTTCCAGACCGCGCAATGTTTCAACAATCATGTCCGCGCCCATCTCAGCCAGACGTGGCGCGTAGGTTAGGGCCGTATCTTCCGGGCGGATGGCCATTTCTTTTTGCAGCAGGATATCGCCTGTATCCAAGCCTTCATTCAGCAGCATGGTGGTTACGCCGGAAGCGGTTTCTCCCTGCGCGATGGCCCATTGCACCGGCGCTGCTCCGCGATATTTAGGCAGCAAAGACGCATGCACATTAATGTTGCCGTATCGGGGCAGTTGCAACATCCACGGAGAAATGATTCTGCCGTAGCCGACGACGATAATGGCATCCGGCTGCAGGGCTTTGAGCTGTGACTGAAAATCCTCGTTCTTCTTGATTTTTTCCGGCTGGATCACCGGCAAGCACAGCTTCAACGCCGATTGTTTTACCGGCGGCGCAGTCAACGCCATGCCACGGCCCTGCGGGCGGTCAGGCTGCGTAACGACGAGTTGAATTTCGAATCCGGCAGCATGCAGGCGTTCCAGTGAGGGCACAGCGAACGTCGGCGTGCCGCAAAAAACCAACTTCATGCCCACTCGCCGGCGCGCACCAGCTTTTTGATTTTGCGCTTGATCAGGTCACGCTTGAGCGCGCTCACGTGGCTGATAAAAAGCCTGCCGTTCAGATGGTCAATCTCATGGGCAAAGGCGCGGGCCAGCAGGTCATCGCCGGTTTTTTCAAACCAGTTCCCGTCCACATCCTGAGCGCGCACCGTGACAATATTGGCGCGGGTCACATTCTCACGAAATTCCGGCAGGCTCAGGCAGCCTTCCTGCCCGTTCTGCTTGCCTTCACGTCCAATGATTTCCGGATTCACCAGAACGAGCTTAGCGTTGGGGTCTTCTTTAAACGTGGTGTCGATGACGGCGATGCGCTTGCCAATGCCGATCTGCGGCGCGGCCAGACCGACGCCGTGGGCCGCATACATGGATTCAAACATGTCATCCACCAGCTTCTTCAGGTCTTCATTGAATTCGGTGACTGGTTCGGCCGGACGTTCCAGCACCGGATCGCCATAGACTACGATTGGATAAATCATTCGTTCTGCTAGAACTCCCGCAATTGTTGTTGGTAGCCGGCAAAATTCCGCCGCGCTTCGATGATGGAATCGCCGCCAAACTTTTCCAGCGCACAGCGCGCTAGCGTGAGCGCCACCATGGCTTCAGCCGCAACGCCCGCCGCAGGGACCACGCAGACATCAGAGCGCTCATAAGCGGCCTTGACCGGCTCGCGTGTGGCAAAATCTACCGAGCCTAAAGGACGCCGCAATGTCGAAATCGGCTTCAGATAGCCGCGCACCAAGATGTCTTGCCCGTTGGAGATTCCACCCTCGATCCCGCCTGCGTGATTGGATGCCCGGGTAAAGCCGGTGAAGTTTGTCTCGCCACTTTTGTTGTAGCCGATCTCATCATGCACCGCAGAGCCGAATGAAAGCGCCGACTCCACACCGGTGCCGATCTCCACGGCCTTTACGGCCTGCAGAGACATGACAGCTTGCGCCAGCATACCGTCCAGGCGCTCATCCCATTGCGCAAACGTGCCGAGGCCCGGAGGGACATTGTGCGCGACGACCTCAAAGACGCCGCCGATGGAATCTCCCGTGCGCAGAGCGTGATCAACTTCCGCCTTCATGCGCTGTTCGGAGTCAGGATCGGCGCAGTTGAGAAGAACTTCCTGTCTGCCATGCAGCTCCTGAAGTCTCCCCCACGGCACTTCCGCATTCGCAAGAGTGGCCTTGCCCACGGCGATCACGTGGCTCAGCACCTCAACGCCAAGCTCACGCAAAAGAAATTTGGCAATTGCGCCAATGGCGACGCGAGCTGCGGATTCGCGGGCGGAAGCGCGTTCCAGGATGTATCGGGCTTCAGGAAAATTGTATTTCAGTGCGCCCGCAAGATCGGCGTGTCCGGGCCGGGGAGAAGCCACGCGCTTGTGCTTTTCAGGATCGCCGGACTCAACCGGCAGCGATTCTTCCCAATTTTTCCAGTCCTTGTTCTCCAGCAAAATAGAAATTGGGGAGCCGATGGTTTTGCCGTGACGCACGCCGGAGATGATGTGGGCACGGTCGCTCTCAATCTTCATCCGTCCACCACGGCCAAAGCCCTGTTGCCGACGCCAGAGTTCTCGGTTAAGAAATGCCTGGTCAATGTGCAGACCTGCGGGAACGCCGGAAAGAAAAGCCACAAGGCCCTCTCCGTGCGATTCTCCGGCAGTAAAGTAGCGCAGCATGGGTCGATAAACAGCTCTGCCGGGGTAAGATCCCGGCAAAACATTTGATTGTAGCTTATGTTTCTATCGTTTCGCTTCAGAGCGCTATGCATAGGAGCGCATACGGTTCACTGATTGCATAATGAAAGTGCTATGCTTGCAATGGGGGATGGATGTTCCTGGTTCTCGAACAGCATCCCTAACATTCATCGGTGTGAGCTATTTATGCGCTCTGATTCCGACCACCGGCCTTCCTTTTTTGGTGGACGCTTCCAAATGCGCCCCTATTACCTGGCTGTACTGAGTACGCTCTTCGGACTTGGGCTACGTTTTGCACTCGATCCCTGGCTTAAAGACCAGATGCCTTATGTCACATTTCTTGTCTCAGTTGCACTGACCGGCTTGTATGCAGGCGTGCGTCCGGCGCTGCTCTCGACCGCTCTGGGGGCGGCTGTTGCATATTTCTGTTTCATTCCGCCGCGTTACCACTGGGGATTCGCAGACATAAGCGACGCGGTCGGATTCCTTGCTTATCTGGGCGCTGCCCTCGCCATCGTGGCATTGACCAGGGCCCGTAACCAGGCACACGAAAAAGTAAACCTAGCTCTGCAAGCGCAAATCAATGCGGAGCGAAAGCTTGGTGATGCGTACAAGCTCATCCAGATGTTTGTGGATAACAGGCCTGGCTGCAGCTACCTTCGAGATCAGACTGGCCGGTATGTCTATTTTAATAATGAAGCAAAACGCCTTATCGGTATTGCGGATGGCGAGAGGAACCAAACAGGGACGCAACAAACATTTGAACAGCAAGACCGACAAGTCGTTGGGTCTGGCGGCCCGCTGCAGTTCGTACATAAAGTGGGGAGCCGTGATGATGAACGCTATCTGCTGACCAGCAAATTCCTCTTTACTAGCCAGGAAGGTCAAACCTTCGTCGGAAGCTTCTCAACCGATATTACCGATCAGATGAAGGCTGAGCAGGTGGAACTTGAGGGCGCGCGGTTGGCGGGTGCAAGTCAGATGGTCGCAATGGTCGCACACGAGGTCAACAATCCTCTTGCGGCAGTGACCAGTTCGTTGTTCCTGCTTGGGCGTGAAGTACTTCCTGATCGATCGCGAGAGCTTGTCGCCATAGCAGAGAACGAACTGTCGCGGTTGGCACACATAACAAGGCTAGCCCTCGGCCTCTACAAGGAGGTTCAGAAGCTGGAATTGGTGCGTCCTTGTGAGATGGTTGACCATGCATTCACCCGCTTGGCGGGGCGGTTTTCCTTGAAACATGTGCATATCCAACGAGATTTTAAGTGGAATGATGTCTTTGTTGCTTCCGCCAGCGACATTCGGCAACTGTTGGACAATGTTATTGCCAACTCACTGGAGTCTGGTGCGGGCATGATTCGAGTGCGGGTTGAGCAGGGGAAGAGTTGGCGTATGTCTACCCGCTTAGGCATTCGTATCTCAATCTGCGATGATGGCCGTGGCATGAGCCCACAGCAGTATACGCACGCCTTCGAGCCCTTTTTTACCACTAAGACGCAAAAGGGCACTGGCTTGGGGCTTTGGATTAGTAAGGTCATCGCACTCAGGAATGGAGGAACGATTTCTCTTCGAAGCGCCACCTCATCTAGAAGGCGTGGAACCTGCGTGAGTGTTTTCCTTCCGGGCCATCTTCTAACAGAGCCCGTGAAAATTTTACAAAATCGGAGACCGACGCCCATTACAACTGGAGGAAGTCCGTACCTCCCGTCCTTCCAGGGCGTTCAAATCAAGCTACCCCGATGATGGGCACTGCTCGTAGTACGGGATTGATTCAATATTCGATTTCTCAGCGGCAATACGGATGGAAATGGTTGTTATGACGCGGCAAGCTGGCGATCCTCGAGATCCCGAGGACCGGATTATTGATGAACACAGTGAACAGGACGTGCGAGAGAAGATGCTGGACAAAACCATCGCGGATACTTTTCCCGCTAGCGATCCTCCGTCTTCTATTCCCAATCCCACCGGCGATTCTTTTGAGAAAGAATCGGACGCTGCAGCGTGAATTCTGATGTCGCTGGTCTCCCGTCTCTCTAGAAGAGAGCGGCGCTGTCTGGGCACAATCGATCCGCGTCACTTAATTTCATTCGACAATCCTGCGCATGTGATAGAAAGCGAGTTTTTCAGCTTCGTCTAAAGGCGAGGCACGTTGCAGTGATCGGGCGTTGTGGAAAGAGCAGAAGCATTGGATGAGGGACCATTGATGGTGAGGAGTGCGGATAGAACAGACGGGAACGTCAAGCT
>JBAVLE010000341.1:0-26801 GCA_049688735.1 Candidatus Angelobacter sp.
CGTGCGGGTAATGCTTCTGCTTTCTTATATTTGACGCAAAGTATAGTCCAATTGGAAGCCCTGAACCATCATGTTTGATAATCAAATGTGTACTTTGGCGCACGTCAAGGTACGTGTACTTCGGTGCGGTGAAGCTTAATCAGAGTTTAAGAATCAGCTAAGATAGGCCTTCTGATGCTTTTCCCGGATTACAACGAGTTTTCCCGGCTGGCCCGCACGGCAACACTGGTTCCCGTGGCCAAAACCGTTGCTGCCGACCTGCGCACGCCTGTCTCGGCCTTTTTGAGTGTGGCCGCGGACGAGCCAAACGCGTTTCTGCTGGAGTCGGTTGAGGGCGGCGAAAAAATTGGCCGATACACGTTTCTGGGAGCGCGACCTTATATGATTCTGCGCGCTCGCGGACGCCAGATCAGCATTGAGCGCAACGGCAAAAAGACGCAGCAGGAAGGCGACGTCTTTAAGGTCCTTGACGGCCTCTTGTGTGAGCATACTCCTGCCGCCGTTCCCGGATTGCCGCCGTTTACCGCGGGCGCTGTCGGATTCTTTGCCCATGATGCTGTCCGCCAAATTGAAAAGCTCCCTGTCATAGCCAAAGACGATCTCCAAATTCCCGACTGCAACCTGATGTTCTTTGACCGGCTGCTGGCGTTTGATCACGTCCGGCATGAGATTTTCATCATCGCCACAGCCGACGTGCGCCGGCAATCTCCCAAACAGGCGTATGCGCAGGCCGTGCGCGATATCGCCAGGATCGAAAAGAAACTGGCTGCGCCCCTGCCGGCAAAATACCTGCGCGCGACCAAGCCAAAAACCGGCAAGGTCAAGGTCGCAGTATCGGTGAGCAAAAAGCATTTCATTCGCACCGTAGAAAAAATCAAGGACTACATCATGGCCGGCGACGTCTTCCAGGCCGTGCCATCTTTGCGGCTTGAGCTTGAGCCCGGCGTTGAGCCGCTGAATATTTACCGGGCGCTGCGGCGCGTGAATCCTTCGCCGTATATGTATTTTCTCCGCATGAGTGAAGAGATGACCGTGCTGGGCTCATCGCCGGAAATGCTGGTGCGGGTTACCGGACGCAAACTTGAATACCGCCCAATCGCGGGCACGCGCAAGCGCGGCAAGGATGAAGCTGAAGACCGCCGCCTGGAAGAAGAGCTGCGCCACGACGAAAAAGAGCGCGCTGAACACGTCATGCTCGTGGACCTGGGCCGCAATGACGTTGGCCGCGTCAGCGACTACGGCACCGTCAAGGTCCGCGACCTGATGTTCGTGGAGCGCTACTCGCACGTGATGCATCTGGTCTCCGCCGTGGAAGGCACTCTTCGGGCCGACCTTACGCCTATAGCCGCGCTTTCATCGTGCTTTCCCGCAGGCACTCTCACCGGCGCGCCTAAAGTCCGGGCCATGGAGATCATTGAAGAGGTCGAGCCTGTCCGCCGCGGCATTTACGGCGGATCAGTCCTCTACGCTGACTTCGCCGGCAATCTTGATTCCTGCATTGCTATCCGCACCATGCTGGTGAAGGGCAAAAAAGCTTACGTGCAGGCTGGCGCGGGCATCGTGGCCGACTCAGTCCCTGAAAGCGAGCATCAGGAATGTTTGAACAAAGCCCAGGCGCTGGTGCGGGCGGTGGAGCTGGCAAGATCGGGGGAGTAGAGCTGCCGGCTTGAACGTGCGTAAAATGTGTCTGCAAGAAAAAAGGAAAGTTGTACATCGTATGCGCATTGCAATTTCAGCACTGGCAATTTTGCTCTTTGGTATGGCCTGCCTGAGCATTGCTCACTTATCAATCGTGTCTGGCAAGACAACCGAGCCCGGCACCCCTCGTAGGTCGGTTGTGGTGGAGTTGTTCACTTCAGAAGGCTGCTCAAGTTGTCCGCCGGCGGATGAGTTGCTGGGACATTTGCGGCAGGACCTTTCCGCCAAAAACATTCAGGTGATTCCGCTGGGGTTCCACGTGGACTACTGGAATTCGCTGGGATGGAAAGACCGCTTCTCCTCGGCGGAATTCACGCAGCGGCAGGAGCAGTACACCCGCGCCCTGAAAGTAGATGGCCCGTACACGCCTGAGATGGTAGTGGATGGCGAGGTGGAATTTGTGGGCAATGATGCCGGGCGCGCGCAAAGCACCATTCGGCAGCAGGCCAGCCAATTGGAAACCGCGCAGGTAAAAATTGCGGCAGCAGGAGCAAACCAATTGAACATTCAAATCAAAGGGTCTGCGGGACCATCGAGCAACAACTCATTGGTGATCCTGGCGATCACGGAAGACAATCTCACCACACAAGTGTTCTCAGGCGAGAACGGCGGAAAGACCCTGCATCATGCTGCTGTGGTGCGTGATCTGCGGCAAGTCGGTACGCTGAACAATGGCGTCATCGAAATCACTGTGCCGCTCAAGCTGGAAAAAGAGTGGAAGCGAAACGACCTGCGCGTAGTCGTATTTGTGCAGAATGGACCCAGCGGAAAGATTGAAGGCGCTGCTTCAGTTGCCCTGGCGGACCAGTTGCGCTGATGTGCGTCCTAACTTATCTAGCTCTTCCTGAAAAAGGTGATTGTTGGGGAACTGCTGATGGAGCGCTTCCAGCTTGCGGCGCGCATCGTCAGTGTTCTTGAAGCGCACGTCCTCAAACACCACCAGAAGGCGGGCAAACGGCGCAAGATAGTGGGCGTGGTCCGCGGCCAATGTCAGTTCCTTTACGCCTTCGCCTTCATCGCCTTTGAGTCCGCCCAGCCGAAGCACCCACCGCACCGGAGCGGATTTACGCGCCACAATCACCTTGCCCATTCCCGTGGCGACGTAAGCGTCATAAGAATCCGGGGACTGGGCCAGCAGCTTCTCAGCGTACGTTGTGGCGGTTTTTATATAGGAGATGGCCTTGAGGTCCTTCTTGGTGAAAATGCCGAAATCGTCGCCATGCAGGCCGTTGATGAGTGAAAGCGCCAGCAGTGCGCGGGGATCGGCCTGGTTGCGATTCAGGCGGTCTTGCGCCAGTTTTTCCGCCTGGTCAAGGCTACTATCAAAAATTTTCTTGTTGCCGGCGTCCCATGCATAGGCATCGCGGGAATTGTAATTATCGTCGGTGGCAAAAAGCTCACTGCGGAGAATGTGCAGACGGTCGAGCTCGCGGAAGAATACAACCCAGGCCTGCGCTACATAAGGCAACGGATCGTCCTGCGCAACGGCTTTGGCTTCATCGGCGGCCTTGAAAGCTTCCTGAAATTTCAGGTCATACATGGCATGGTAAGACTGCGCCAGTTTGTCTTCGACCGATGGCAATTTGGAGGAGACGGTTTGCATTTGCGCCGACGCGCCGGACATCAGGGCCAACAAGGCAAGGATCAGGAAAGCAGCAGTTTTCAAGGGTTTTCTGGGTTCCAAAGATACTCTCCAAAGGTCCTTCAAGCGTATCGGCATGCTAACAGGTCGCATGCGCTTTGCCGATGTACGAAAGGGTATGTCCCCGCAGATGCACCTACAGATGCACCTACAAATGCACCTTTCAGGGAGCAATCTTCGGGGCAGGTTGTTCAATCTGGGATGTTTTCTATTGTAAATGAGAGTTGCCGTTTAGTTCTGGCCTGGGCCGACGACAGGGTGGTCCAATTTAGCAATTTCCTGCAAAAACAGCGGGTTATTGGGGAAGTGTTCGCGGAGCCACTCCAGTTTTTTTCGGGCCGCTGCCGTATTGTTGTGACGCAGATCGTCAAATGCCAGTAGAATGCGGGCAAAAGGCATAAGAAAACGGCCATGATCGGCAACCAGCGTCAGCTCTTTTACGCCTTGCTCCTGGTCACCTTTGAGCCCGCCCAGGCGGAGCATCCAGCGGACAGGAGCGGCTTTGCCGCCGATGATGTATTTGCCCATGCCGGTGGCGATATAGGCGTCGTAAAATTCAGGGTAGTGCGCGAGCAAGCGCTCCGCGTAACCATTGGCCGACTTGGTGTAAGAGAGCGCACTGAACTTTTTCTTCGCGATCAGCGCGGCGTCGTCGGCGCGAAGCCCGTTTACAAGCGTAAGAGCAAATAAAGCTCTGGGATCGTCCTTGCTTTGCTTGAGGCGATCCTGCGCCAGCTTTTCCGCGCCTGCTAGAGCAATATCAAAGTCCTTGCGTCTTTGCGGGTCCCAGGTAAATGCCGGACCATCGATAAACTTATCATCGGCGGCAAAGAGTTCGCTGCGCAGAATATGCAGATGATCGAATTCACGAAAAAGCACCGCGCACGCCTGCGCCATCCATGGAACGGGATCGTCATTGGCCATGCGTTTTGCGGATTCAGCCAGGCGTAACGCATCGTCGAACCGCAGGTTGTACATGGCGTTGTAGCTTTGATCCAGAAGCGCGTCAAGATTTTGTGTCTGAGCGGTGATGATTGGGGTGACCGCGCCTTGAGCAACGGCGCTGGCCTGCCAGGATAATACGACGATCGCGATTTCCACCAATGTATTCCTGGTCCGGCTAGCGACTGACAATAGAACCCCTCCATGCGGCGATGCCGCAGCATATCAGATTTGATGCAGTTCCTTGAGGCTATGCCGGTTTAGAAGCGATTTGCCAACGAATAGTCAAAAGCAAAGATTAAGAATTGTTCATGTGCAGGGAATATTTTCTCCGCCAGTTGGTTAGCTCTCATGAGGCACGCGTGACAGCCCAAAAGCGGCGCGAACTGCCAACAGGAGGAAGCAATGGCGGAGAAACCGAAAGACGAGATCCTGCATGACCATAACCATGACGGCATTGATCGCCGCGGATTTTTAAAGTGCATGGCATGGGCCGGAACCGGAGCGTTTTGTGTGATGCAAGGCGGCGTGCTCAAGTCTTACAGCCTGAGCGAACTTACCGGGTTGAAAGCCAAGGAAATGAAGGGCGAGCTGAGCTTTGTCCAGATCAGTGACAGCCACATGGGCTTTAACAAACCGGCCAACACGGATGTTGCAGGCACACTGAAAGCAGCCATCGACAAGATCAATGCCTTGCCGGCACAACCGAGCTTCATCCTGCACACCGGCGATATCACACACCTTTCCAAGCCGGAGGAATTTGACACTGTTGATCAGTTGCTCAAGAACGCCAGCGCAAAAGATATCTTCTACGTCCCCGGCGAACATGACGTGCTCAATGACGATGGCAAACAATATCTTGAGCGCTACGGCAAAAACACCAAGGGCGCAGGATGGTACAGCTTTGATCAGAAAGGCGTCCATTTCATTGGGCTGGTGAACGTGATGAACCTGAAAGCCGGCGGAATGGGCAGCCTGGGAAAAGAGCAATTGGAATGGATGGAAGGCGACGTAAAGCATCTTTCCAAAAGCACGCCCATTGTTGTATTCGCGCACATGCCGCTGTGGAGCATTTACCCGGAATGGGGTTGGGGCACTGAAGACAGTGAGCAAGCGCTGGGCTATCTAAAGAAGTTTGGATCGGTCACGGTGCTGAACGGACACATCCACCAGACCATGCAAAAAGTTGAAGGCAACGTGACGTTCCATACTGCGGCCTCGACCGCTTTTCCTCAACCAAAACCCGGTTCAGCGCCTTCTCCCGGGCCGATGAAAGTCCCGGCGGAACAGCTGCGCAGCGTGCTGGGCATTCGCGACGTGAACTATATCCAGGGCAAGCACGCGCTGGGCGTTACCGATTCCACGCTGGAATAAATTTTCCGCAACACAAATTAATACAAATTTTTATAGGAGCGTTGAGTATGAAAAAGACAATTTGGAACCTGGGATTTGCGACGGTGGTCATTCTAATGTTGATGGCCGCGGGCTCGCGAGTCTCCGCGCCTGCAGCAGCACAAGAAACAAAACCCGCAGAGACAGCGGTAAAAATCGACAATTTTATTTTTTCACCAAGCCCTTTGACGGTGCCGGCGGGAACAACAATCCGCTGGACCAACCGTGATGACATTCCACACAACGTCGTCAGCGACGACAAGAGCTTCAAATCCAAGGTGCTCGATACAGATGAAAGTTTTGCATACACTTTCACCAAACCCGGCACATATACCTACTTTTGCTCGATCCATCCCAAGATGACCGGCAAGGTTGTGGTCCAGTAAAGGAACAGCATGAACCCCTTTGATCTGAAATCAATTCTGCTGGCCCGCCACGCTCAGCATGTAGTGCTGATCCACTTCCCGATTGCGTTGTTTCTGGTGAGCGTTGCTTTTGATTTCGCTGCGCAAAGGTGGAGCAAAGCTGCCTTTGGGGCGGCAGCATATTACAACCTGACGGTCGCCGCATTCGCTTCAGTACCAGTGGTGGCCACAGGCTTGATGGCATGGCACTGGCAACTCGAAGGCCAGAAACTGAAAGGGATCCTGCTGCTGCATTTGCTGCTGGGACTGTGCTCGACCGGGTTGATCTGGCTGGTATGGTGGATTCATTTCCGCAGCCGCAAGCCCGAGCGTACGCTGCCGATCTACCGATTGCCTTTAGAGATAGCGGCGGCCGGCGTAGTGGCTTTAACCGCTCATCTAGGCGGGTTCCTGAGCGGTGTTAATGCCAACTTGTAAAAGAAATGTTGTATGCGGCTTGCGATCGGCTAAGAGCGAACGAGGATTTCAGGCGGGAAAAGTTCAACGAAGGGGAATAGAATCATGGCCGCCACTGTTGTTGCGCGAGGGAATGTGAGCGGCTTGGAAAACAAGGACTTTGAAAAGCTGGCTGTCCCGCTGCTGGACGGGCTATATAACTTCGCCCGCTGGCTGTGCGGTGACGCGGACGAAGCTCGCGACCTGGTGCAGGAAACATTTTTGAAGTCTCTGAAAGGCTTTTCGTCGTTCCGCGAAGGCACGAATTTCAAAGCGTGGATGTTCCGAATCCTGCGCAACACGTTCCTGACGAGCCGGACAGGACTGGAGCGGCGCAACACGCTGCAGGAAGATGAAGAAGGCTTTGAAGAAAGCGCTGTCAGCCAGGAGACGCCGGAGATCGCGTTGATACGGCGCGCAGATAGCGAACTGGTGCAGTCCGCAATTAGCCAGCTTGCTCCTGCGTTCCAGGAAGTGATTCTGCTGGCCGATCTGGAAGAAATGAAATATCTGGAAATTGCCGAAGCGCTGGATATACCGATTGGCACGGTGATGTCCCGGCTGGCGCGGGCCAGAAAACAGGTGCGGGAACACGTTGTGCTGGCATTGGGCGGAAAAAGAACTGTGGGTGCAAAGTGACAAACTGCGAATGGCGAGAAAAAATCGGGCTGTATGTAGATGGTGAGCTGGAGCCAAGCGCAGAGCAGGCAGTCGCCGGGCATCTGCAAAGCTGCTCCGATTGCTCTTCAGCGGTGTTGGAACAGCAAGCGCTCAAGAAGGCGGTGAGGATCGCAGGCAAGCGTTACAGCGCGCCGCCGGAACTTTATGCCAGCATACAGCGGCAAATGGCTCCTAAGAGAAGTGCGGGATTGTGGCTAAAAGCCGGGGCGTTTGCGGCCTCAGCGGTGTTGTTGGCTGCGATTGCATTCGCCTGGATGTCTCGCCCATCTGCATCCAATGCGACGGTGGCGCAATTGATTGACCAGCATGTGACTATGCTAGCCAGCACGAATCCGGTGGATGTGATCTCAAGCGATAAACACACGGTGAAGCCGTGGTTTCAGGGTAAGCTGCCATTCACGTTTAATCCGCCGGAGCTGGCCAAGGACTCGCCTTTCACTCTGGTCGGCGGAAAATTGGTTTATGCGCAACAAACTCCCGGAGCGGAACTGGTCTACCAGGTGCGCCAGCACAAGATTTCGGTTTTCATCTTTCAGGCACGGGACGTGCGCGGCGAAGGCCCTGCAACCAATCAGACTTTTGTTGTAAATGGATGGCAACAGGGTGGTCTGCAATATTACATTGTGACCGACGCATCACGGGAAGACGCCGACCGTTTGCGCGCATTGCTGGAAGACGCGAACCGGCAGTAGCAGTCTTCCTCGGCGGATGCGATGTCCGTTGTCTTACTGCTTTCCGGCCGGCTTCACATCCCCTTTTGGCATGAATGGGACTGAACTCACTTTGGAAACATAGCGGCTGGCCAGCTTCCAGGTGTCGCCAGTCTTTTTCCAAACGTCGACCACAAAGAACTCTCCGTTGTCCGCCTGCCCCTTGGAGGACGCCTCCTGAATACGGTCAAACTTCACCACAACGGCATTACCCAAATCGATTGCGGACATCTGCCGCACCCCGAACGATTTCAACGTGAAGTCTTTTGCCATTACCGAATCCAGCCAGTCATCACCGGGCAATGGGTCTGCATCCGGCATTTCGATGATCAGGTCATCGCTCAGCATGGCTTGCGTGGCAGCCTTGTCTTTTTTCTGGACGGCCTTGAGCAGTTGGTTTTCCAGCCCACTGAACATCGCTACCTGTTTGGTGGCGGTGATGATGCGGGGAGTAAGCGCAGGCTTAACCGGCTCTTGCGCGGAACCATCCGTAAAAATAGCGAGAGCAATTGCCGCGATAAATATAGAAGTGCGAATAGCCATATGACCAACCCTCGGGAATGAATTTATTGTAATAAAAAGCCGTCCGGCGAACCGGACGGCCTAAATTGAATCACAAAAACTAGTTGGTAAAGAACGCTCCGCCCAGGGTCTGGTCGCAACCGCCGCCACGGCTGTTTTCCCATTCCATCTGGATCAGCCAGCTATGGCCGCCAAAGGTCTGGTTGATGTGGGCGCCATTAGCAACTGTCGTCGTAGGACCGAACTTGAAGTTGCACTTATCCGCGTCTTCATTGCCGCTGGAATCAAACCAGGCATTGAGGTCGGGATCGGTGATTGATTCTTCGCTCTCATGCGTGATTACGTTAGCCATGCCATCCGCGCCGCCTACGCCTGTGGCTGGGCTGTTTGGGCCGGTCGCCTGGGCTTCGCAGCCGTTGGGGCACTGGTCAACGTTGCCGACAAAGGCGTACTTGATGTCCGCGCCGCCAATTGTGGCGTGTGTATGGAAACCGCAGTAGGTCCGGCAGAACCCAGAGCTCTCTTTTACGTCAGAGGAGGTCAGGACCATGTAGACACCATTGGGATCCAGCGGGAGGTCATGGCCGGCATGGGTGCTGACGATCGTCGTCAAATTTTTGTCGCCGAAACGCGTACCCTGGGAGTAGTTATCGAGCACGGAGCCCGAGAAGTTCAGGTGGCCGCTCACGTTTCCGGTGGTATCACCATAGGTGGTATTGATAGCTTCATAGCTGGAGCCGCCCAGAGCACTGCTGCTCAGGAAACCTTCAATCAAGGTCCTGGTTGCCAAGCTGTCAGAAGGCTTCGCGCCGGTTGTCCAGTTGCCGTACCAGATGATGTAAATCGGAACGGGATTGGCCTTTAGCACCGTGCCGCCGGTGTGGTAGTTGATACCGTTGCCCTGAACGACTGCACCGCCCTTGGCAGCCGCGGGAAGTTTTTCTGCTGCAGCGCCCTGAACGTGGCCGGTGGGTCTCACGTCGCCATCCGAGCCGGGACGCAGACTTTGTGCGGTCATGAAGTTCATAGCCAGAATTACGAACAGAAGGACTGATGCGAATCTAATTGTTGCTTGGGGAGATTTCATTTGCGATGACCTCGATATCGTGAGAGTTGCCGCGTCTGTTGAATGAATATGAACAGAAGAAGCCAAAGAGCTTTTATATAAACCGATTTTTATGAATGAAAAAATTGATTCTGATTCGCGGCCCCCCGGAATCGAGCAGAACAGAATTGAGGAAAGATTATCACGGGAATTGGGCGAGTACAATCCAGGAATGTACGCCTTTTCGCGCCAAATATGCGCTTTTTTCAAAGCCTCCCCGCAATGGTAATCTAGACGCGTTTTGTTTTCCCATTACAGATAACTTCATGCATATTCAGTGAGAGTTGCGTTTTTTCAAAAGGGAAATAAGGGGCCGCCAGGAGCGGGCGGCCCAAAAAAGTGTTTACAGATGCTGGACGCACTTGCCGCCGGCAGCATTTTCCCACTGCTGCTGGATCATCCAGTCATTGCTGCCGAATGTCTGGTTGAACTTGGCGCCCGCAGCTTTGCCGGCAGCCGAGCAAATGCTTGTTGAAGTGCAGGTTGATGTGGTCCCGAAATTGAAATTGCACTTGTCGGAGTCTTCATTGCCGCTGGTATCGAACCAGGCATTGAGGTCCGGATCAGTAATGGCTTCGAACTGCTCGTGTGAGAGAACGTTGATGAGGCCGTCTGCGCCGCCAATGCCGGAGGCCGGGCTATTGGGGCCAGTGGACTGGATTTCGCAACCTGAAGGGCAGCGATCCGGGTTGCCAACAAAAGCGTACTTGATATCGACTCCGCCCAGCGTTGCATGAGTATGGAAGCCGCAGTATTGAGTGCAGAATCCCGAGGTTTCATTGATGTTGGAGGAACTCAGCACCATGTATATGCCGTTGGCATTGCGCGGGAGGGCGCCGCTGTTGAGGACATTGCTGACCGTGGTCTTCAAACTGGTGTCAGTGAGGTTCGTGGAGCTACTCACGGTAGCCACTCCGCCCAGGCTTACGTTGCCGCTGACGTTGCCAGTAGTGTCACCGTAAGTGGTGGCCACATGCTCAATGGCGCTGTTGCCGAGCGTACTAACGAAATGCTCAATCAGGCTGACGCTGGCTGCTGTGTTGGAGCCGCTGCCGTTCCAGTTGCCATAGAAAATCAGGTAGATCGGAACAGGGTTGCTTTTCAACACCGGGCCACCGTGATAGTTAATGCCATTGCCGGTGACTACAGCCTGGCCCACCGGACCCTGCTGCACCGCTGCCTGGGTTTGCCCCGAATTCCCGTGCTTGCCGTTCGGCACTAGATCGCCGTCAGCGTTTGTAAGTGGCTTTTGGGCGGCCATAAAGTTCACAGCCAAAATCAAAAAGAGAAAAACCGATGCGAATCTAATCTTTCCCTGGGGAAGTTTCATTTCCGTGACCTCATTGTTGGGATTTGCTACGTCTGTGAATCGAGAACAGAGGAAGCCAGAACCGATATGAATTGTTTTTTCTCCACCGAAAATCCAGCGTTATGAATTGGTCGTTCGCTTTCTGGCGCAGCACGAAGACCCGGAAGGCGGCTCAGTGTTGCAGCAGCTTACCATCGGCACATTATTTCGAAAAAGAAATTCGAAAAAATTCGGAATGCAGAAATGGGAAAATCTGCAGTTGAAGAAAATGTGGTCCTTGCAACCCTGTCGAAGGATTCAAGTGGATAACACGTTGCGGGCGGCACGTGAAGCATTCAAGCGGAATGCTGTCTCTTTTCACCGTTTGAGAGCCAAAAAAGGAAATATTTTTCAGGAAAATCCTGTTGTTGGATTTACGAAATCACAATCTTCTTTTCCCACGGATCTTCGCTTTGCGGCACGGCAGAAGCCGTAGCAGGAAGGGGCTGTGGGATTGGATCCGCTACGGATTGCGGCGCGGAAGGTGTTATCAAACTTGGTTCCTGGGCCGGTTCGTCGAGCGGCGGTGCGATGGGACGAGGGTCGACCGGCAGTAGGCTGGGATTCTGCGCTGCCCATTTTGCCGCCAAGCCGTTCAATGGGCTCTTCGTGTTGTATTCCTGATACGAGATCATGCGGCCAATGCGAATAATCAGATCGTCCAGAGACTCTGAGGCGGCCCAGAAATCGCCGATACAGACCGAGCTGTCGTCAAAATTTGGATGAAACACCGGCGTAAGCATGCGGCACTGCGGAGCACGGCGCGGATATCCCAGAGAAAGATTCACTTCCAGCAAATGGTCATTGCGTTCCAATATGGCGCCATCGGAGGCGACATACAGCCCCCGAATCAGATATTGAAAGCGATACAATTCCGGCGGCATTCCGGCGGTACCCACAATGCGGATCAACGGCCATCCGGAAAAACGCTTGAACAGGGAGTCGTGGTCGAGTTTTAACCGGCGAATTCTGGGTGACAGCATAAGCAACTCAAAAAGCAAAAATGGTGTTTCTGGCGACCGTAAATACAACTACCGTTACGGCCAGGCCTACCGCCACGCTGCGTGGAAATGCCAGATTGGGAAATTGATCATACCGCAAAGTTCGATAGGCGATAAAACCGAGCCACAAGCAGGCTAAAGGGAACAGCAATGTAAATAAAGCGTTGTAATGGAGCGCGCTTTGAATATCGAAATGCAGGAGCGAGTGCAATGCGCGTGTGCTGCCGCAACCAGGACATAACCAGTGTGTAGTGAGGTAGATTGGGCAACGCGGGTAAAAGGAATACTCCGTCGGCGGGAATCGATAGACAATTCCAAGGCCGCCAAGCACTGTCGCGATCGCTATTCCGGCAATGGCTCTAGTTTTCATCAGCCTTGAGGCGCGAGAACGCCCGTTTTTTTCCATTGGGCGATCCGGGAAAGATGATGCTGAAAATAAAAAATGGCGAAGAAGAAGGTCATCACGCCGCTGAGCTGGAGGTTGATTGGTTCTATTGTGTTGTAGTGCTCCTCCAGATCGCTTCGCATCTGGAAAGCTGCCACCAGGAAGATTATGGCGGTTGTCATCGTGATCAGATGCCCTAACGGTTGCGGATTCGTATGGTCCATTGCGCTGATGAAGCCATTGGCGAATCCGCCGAGATAGCCCCCCACAACGCCAATGATCACGAACAAGAGGCCCTTGCTTTCCGGCTTGATTTTGCGCACGAATATCGCTTCGACGATCATCCAGGCACTAAAAAACAATCCGCATGTAAAAATACCTATAACTAGCACCAGCGCCCAATGGAGATCAACAGGAACGAGTGGGGTCCCCTGCATCGGTACTGCCTGAACTCCGAACCCCGTAGTCGATCCATCATAGACGGTGCCGCTGCTGCCGTAGACCGTTCCTCCGGCGTATGCACCTGCGGCGGTCGCGGCTGCCACAGGAATGGGAATGTTGCCGATGACTTGCGATACCGGCGTCCACTCCGTCATGCCCTCGCTTCGCGTCAGGTCAGTTGGCAAAATGCTCCCCTGCCCGACGTAGCGCTGAAGGTCGGCCAGCGTATAAGGGCCGTATTCATTGAGTTGGCGTTGAATGTAATATTTCATTTTTTCATCCAGACACTCAGCTGAAACGCAGGCCGGTGCTGTCCTTTTCGACAATACAAATTTCGATGATGGCCCATACCCAGGAAACAACGCCGAGAGCGCCCAGCGTCAAAACGGTAAGACAAAGCTGGCCTACCCCACGGCCGGTGTATCCGGCATAAAAGTTGTGTACGCCCAATCCGCCAAGAAAAATGCCCAGGACGATGTAGCTTGTTCGACTCTTGTGTGTTGACGCATAGACGGGAGCGGCGTAGGCCGCCGGGGCTGCCGGAAACGATGGATTTGGCACACCGGAAGGGACTTGTGCAGGCGCTGTAGCGGCCGCTTGCGACAAACCCAGCGGCCCGCTGTAGCGTGACGGTTGATAGCCTTGCACCGGAGCTGGCTGCACCACGGAAGTGGGCTGCTGTGGCATCGAAGCGTATTGCACCGGAGCATAAGGTTGAACCGGCACAGATACGGCGCTTAAATCGCTGAGCGCAACCTGTACCTTGGGTTCGTCCGCGGGCGCGCGCTTGCAGCCGAAGACGGTGCAGCCGCCATTCTCCTGGTAGCAATCTTCATGATGCGGCGTGCAGCAGGCAGTACAGAAAATCTTTGGTGGAGAAGCCTCATCAAAAGGCATGCGGCAATAGGGGCAGACCGGCTCGGCCATTATTTTCTCTGCCTTTCGCGGAAATGAAACGCATATCGCCCAATCTGGATGAGGTCACCGCTTTGCAAGGCGCGATTGCGCGCGGGCGCCCCAGAAACAAATACCGGCCCGTTAGAACGAACAAACGTCTGGGCTCCGCGCATTTCAATGACTCCGTGCTGCGGAAGAATGCTGGTGTCCTTAAACAAATAAATGTCAGACGACTGGCTGCTGCCGATAGTGGTGATCGGCTTGTAAAGGATGAATTGCTTGCCCGCCAACGGACCGGACGCCACATAGAGCCAGCGATCCTTAAGGGCGCTTTCAACAATGCCTATGGCAACGCCAGTGGCTAGTCCCAGCAATGCAAAACCCACGCCCCGGCTTACGCTGGCCCTACCGGGGCCGGTAAGGAAGCTGATGGGATCAAAAAGCGCTCCACCCATACCGGCACCAATCAGGCCGCCCAGGACGCCATACTTGGTCTTGCTGAATGACCGGTCTACCAGACCGTAAACCACTCCTGCGGCTGCGCCGAAGATCGCCCAGGCAATGCCGCGCACCATCCAGAACGCCGGATTTTTATTAGTCTGCACGCCCAGCGCGGAAATGATTCCAAGGCCGATGGCGTAAAACAAGTTGGCGAACCGGTCAAAGATGAATCCGAATACGATACCCAGCCCGAGCGACAACAGTCCCCGAAGCAGGGCTTTTTTTCCGGACCTTTCCACAATGCTTTCAGCCACACCGAGGCCAAGGCAGGTAAAGGTGATCACAAACGGCAGGATAAGAAAATTCCCCCAGTGCATTTCCGTGCGTACGTCGACGAAAAAGGGTTCGCAGATTCCCCAACCCACCAGTGCTCCCAAGACACCAGCTAGCCCAAGATAGAACCAGCCCTTTAGAAAAATGTGACCTTTCTCTTCTGTCACGATGGCAGGCCCATCGGCAGGGGCAGCGATGTTGCCGTACTGTTTGGTTCCGGCCGCGGTGGGCATCATGTTTCCGGCAGGGGCGGACGCCGGTAGTACCACGCTGGCCAGGTCTTCCAGCGTGATCTTCAGCGCGGGTTTGTCGTCAGTGCTTGCCATTGTTTCCTTTTTCACTATTTTTTTCTGCGGGAACTTTCTGCTGCGACGTGGGCTGATCCAGAGCATTTGGAGGTCCGCCGCTGCGCAGGCCCAAAACTCCTGGATGCTGCTCATCAAACTGCCTGAGCGCGTCCATTAGTTGTTGATACCTCTCGGCCTGCTCAAACACGGGCTCCCATCGCCAATTCAGAAACAAAAAACAAATCAAGAAGCCGAACAACACACTTGAAAAATATCCAAGTGCCCGGATCGCCCATTTCATCCATGCTGGTTGCGGCGGTCCCTGATCGCGGCCAGTACGGACCATCGAACCCAAAGCGCCGTCGTCATCTTCTTGAAATTCATGGGCCGCCGTGCTGGTAATTTCAACTTGTCGGGAATAGCCCACGCGAATGGCGGAAAGCTTTTCAATGTTGCCGCCGATCCAACCGAAGCAGCCTTCTTCATCCGTGTGCGGATCGTAAACCCATGCCACCTGCTGGGGATTGGAAAAGAAATTCTGTTGGATAAACAGATCATGCTCGGAGAGAAATACGCCGAAGCCGGGATGCGAGTGGTACCAGCCGACAATCTTGTGGTCCGGGTATTCCTTGTCCTTGATCTTATATATGTGTTCCCAGGTGTCCTGGGTGAAGGTGACGTGAGCGCCGCCCTGCGCGGCATTGATCCCAGCGATGCACGCTTCCACGGTCATGCGCTCGTGGTCAGTATTGCCAATCAATACGCCGCAAACCTCGGCTTTCATTGATGTGCGGGCGTGCTGGCGGATTTTGCGCGCGACTTCCGCTTCCATCACCACCACAGGCTGGGTTGAAACCCTGACCTTTACTTTGGCCGGCTTAGGCATCAGCGTGCCGCCCCCATCGCGCCCTGTCCCAGCACTTGTTTTTCATCGCCGCCGATCAGGTACGCAATTTCGCGTTCCGGCGAGCGGGCAGTAACAACATCAAAAATCGGAAGACCAAGTTGGTCCAGAGTGCGGTCGCCAAATGGCTCGTGGCCGGAATATCCGTGTGCGGTGATCACGGCACGCATCTGGCCGTCATTGACGCATTTGCCGCGTGCGTATGGCACGGTGCCCACAGCGGCGAACAATTCTTCTTCCGCACCACAACCCGGACACGCGAGTTTGTGAATCACATCGCGGCTGAACTCCAGCGCGACATCCTGCGAGCCTAGATCAAGCCGCGCGCGGTCAAGCATTTGGGCCAGGGAGAGATCGCGTGAAGTTTCCTGAAGCCGAATCACCTCAGCAAAGGTGTAATGGCTCATGCAGTCACGGTTCTCTGTGTATTCAACCTTGTAAGAGGTGTGGTTCAATCCTTCAAAAACGAAGCCCTTGCCTGCCAATACAGGCAAACCGTGCAGCAGCTTTACCGCTTCCTGCACTTGCAATCCGGCAATAATGGAAGAGATGGTCGGCGTGGTGGCGACTTTGCCTTCGGTATCATTTTCCAGCGCCAATAGATTACATGACATGCGCTTATTAAGGATGGCCCAATCCGTTTCCCCGAGCGTGCATTCATAGCAGGGTGGCTGTCCGGCCTTGAAGACGCGGGCCACGCCGTTGATGCCTTCAATAGCGCCATCAATCCACGGCTTGTTCATCTTCCAGCAGGCGCGATTGATCCATAGCCGCGCTTCACGGTTGTCGAGACCGGCGATCACAACGTCAGCCCATGCAAAGAATCCCAGCCCAAGACCATGGACTACGTTGGCGGTAATGGCGCGGACGTGGGCCTCGGGGAAAATGTTTCTGACAGCGTCGGCCGCGACATCAGCTTTGCGGCGGCCTACGTCTGACGCACGATAAAGAATGCTGCGAGAAAGATTTGAAGCTTCAATGGAGTCGAGATCGACTACAACAATGTTGGCAAAGCCGAGCAGCGCCATGTTCTTGAGAATCTCATTGCCCAGAGCACCGGCGCCAATGACGAGCACGCGCGCAGAACGCAGCTTTTCCTGGTCCCACCAGCCGATGAGACGAAAGCGGCTGAATCGGTCGTCATTGGCCGGAATGGGTCCGCCGCCGTTCGGCGATGCCACGGACTTGCTCATCGCGCTCCTGCGGTTATTTCCGGCTGCAGGCGAAGGATGTCGCCTTCTTTTACAGCAGCGTCAGAGAGGGTTTGCGAATCCTGGATCTGGCGGCCTGAGTTTTTGTGGTGAAACTTGTAGCTGAGCGGAGCGCCGTCTGGTCCATTTTGCGGCAATTGCAGCTTGTCCACCAGCACCGCGATGATGCGATTTGCCGGAGCGTCATCCGGCAGCTCCACCGGGACGCGCTTGTTTTCCGTTGAATCGTAAACAGTAACTGTTATGTTAGCCATGTTTGGGATTTTTCCTATTGGGCGGCCGCGGATGTCATGGGCACTTTGCGCACCTTGGACTGGTGCACGAAATCCGCAAGCAGGTTCTTGGGCGCGCTTCCGCCGGTAACAAACTCCCAGTCGGATTCATGCAGCAGAGCGTCCGTGCTGACGGCGAAATTCAGGTTCTCGGCTTCCGGCTCGATCGATTGCGCTACCTTGGAGGTAACGATGCCGAGTAGGTTGCCAAATTCGTCATAGACCGGGCCGCCGCTGTTGCCCGGACTGATGGGCGCCGAAACCTGCAACACGTCATTCCCGGGCGTGCGAGAAACAATTCCGTTGCTCACGGAAAAATTCAGGCCCTCCGGATGGCCGATGACGAAAATCTTCTCGCCCATCTGAACGCTGCTGTACGTTGCCACGGGCTGGGTAAATTCCGCGTCACCTTCATGGCGCTCCAGCCAGAGCAGGGCAACGTCAAGATGCTTGTGGCGTCCAACGACCTGTGCTGCGGCCCAGCCATTCATGCCGACGGAGACCATTACTTTTTGTGGGCCGGTACGCGAGCGCCAGTTTTCTCCATCGGCCACGTGACGTGCCGTCGCCAGCAGGTAGCCATGCGAATCCGATTGCAGAATCATGGCCGCGCCCAGCAGGCCGGAAACTCCCGCAGTCGGCTGGAACCAGCGCTTTGCCGCAGGCGAGGCCAGCAGCACCAGCGGCTTTAAGGTCGAGCTCAACTCCACGCTGGACATCTCTTTTCCCGCAGGTAGCGATGGAAAGTTGCCGCGCTCGTCGAGATCAGAAAGTGAAGAGCTGATAGCATCCGGCACTGGAACGGTATCAAGCGAGATAACGAAGACTGCCAAGACGGTAGAAAAGATGCCGCTAATGATGAGCAACGTTAAGAGATAGGAGGCCCACGTCTGCCGGACTCGCGGCGCCTGGGTGCGCGTGGCTACACGCATGATCAGGGCGGCCAGACACAACAAGGGCAACACCAGAACCAGCGGTACAAATAACAGGCGCGTCCAAAGAGGAACCGGGTTCGGCACTTTGGGGCGGACTTCCTGAGCTCCCTGGAGCGGAATCTGTGCCTGAGCAACTTCTTGAGTAGTGATAACTATAGGGTCCATGGAAAAAGCTAGCTCGCACTGGGGGTGGTCAGTGCGGCAAATCATATCAGTTCAAGCCGGAAACTTCATTTTTATATTGCTTATAAGCCTAAAGCAAGGAAAACCATTGCTGCGTAGGCACGTTAGTGTACATCGGCAACTGGGCGCGGCCATTCAGCAGAATGCCTTAGCAATGAGTCCTTACTACAGGTAGAAAAGGCTGGTTGAGGCTGATGCCTTACCCCGCAGGGACTGAAGATGATGGCATCAATATCAGGGCCATTCAATAATGAGTGCCGGCGTTTCCAAGGCAGTCGAAACGCGATTTTACGAATAGCGTTCCTCGCCTGAATTGACATTCGCTGCGGAATCACTTTTTCTTAGGCAAAATTCGATATTTGATGTTAAATGGAAGGCCACAAAAAAGATTAGAATTTGCTAATCTTTCTGTTTGTGTGGAGCGATGTCTAACCGATTTCGAAAATGAACCCAAGAAAAATAAAATCTGGCTTATAATGTCAGGCAAAACATGGAAACAAATTTAAGAACAGACAAGTTGCTCGATCAGATTGGCTGGAAGCTGCTCCAAGAGCTGCAAATCAATGGACGGCTCTCTTACGCTGAGCTGGGACGGCGCGTGGGCCTCACAACTCCGGCGGTGGTAGAGCGGGTTAAGCGCATGGAAGAAGCCGGCATTATCGTGGGCTACCATGCCGATATCGACCCGATGAAGGTCGGAATGCCAATCACAGCTTTTATCCGCATGTCTGTTGTCGGCGATGTTTTTACCCGGATCACCGCCGTGGTGAAGAATTCGCCGGAAGTAGTGGAGTGCCATCGCGGCACCGGAGCGGATTCTTTCATTATGAAAGTCCATGTGCGTTCAGTAGAACACTTGGAAGCACTTATCGATCGGCTGACGCCGTTTGGCACTACCTCTACTTCCATTGTTTTGTCATCGCCGGTGGAAAAACGCGCCGTCAATCGCCTGGAGGAAACACAGCCAAGCGCCCAGTCAGCCCAGGCCACGCAACGGAAAGCTTAGAAAAATCAAAATCTCACCACGGATTAACACGGATAAAACGGATTTGAATCGAGTGGCCGGTTTGATACCCATTTGTGATTTTTGTCCCACCTGGCCTGCTCTTCTAAGACAAGCGACACTTTGATCTGTCTCCGACCCTAATCGGTTGGAACTCACTTGTCGGTGTCTGTAGTGAGATTTTCTTGATTCACCTCTTTTTAGCCCGGCCATACTGAACCGGCCATTGGATGTCGTGGCCAAGCGCGTGTGCCGCCAGAAGCGGCCAGTAGGGATCGCGCAGGAATTGGCGAGCCAGGATTACTACATCGGCCTGGCCGGATCGAATAATCTGATCTGCCTGGGCGGGGTCGGTGATCATGCCCACGGCGCCGGTTGCAATGCCGGCTTCCCGACGGATCTTTTCCGCGAACGCCACCTGATATCCTGCCCCGACCGGAATTTTTGCGTGAGGCACGTTGCCACCGGAGGAGCAATCGATCAGGTCCACGCCGAGCGGCTTGAGTTTCCTGGCGAGTTCTACCGATTCTTGGGGCGTCCAGCCGCCCTCGGTCCAGTCCGTGGCAGAGATCCGAACCCACAGAGGATACTGTTCCGGCCAGACCTTTCTTACTGCCTCCACAACTTCACACACAATGCGGATGCGGTTGGCAAATGATCCGCCATATTGGTCTGTGCGCTGGTTGCTCAAAGGCGAGAGAAACGAATGCAAAAGATATCCATGTGCGGAGTGCAGCTCAATCAGTTTTGCGCCTGCTGCCAAAGCGCGGCCAGCCGCAGCGACAAAAGCCTGAATGACGGAGCCGATTTCTGACACGCTGAGTGCCTCTGGAACTTGATAACCTTCGGCAAAGGCCAATGCGCTGGGGCCGAAAATGGGTGTCCATCCTCCTTCGGCTGGCGTGATTGGCTTGCCGCCATTCCACGGCTGGTTGGTGCTTGCCTTTCTGCCCGCGTGGGCCAACTGAATGCCCGGGACGGAACCTTGCTCGGTAATAAAAGAAAATACGCGCCGCAAGGGTTCAATGTGCGCGTCTGTCCAAATGCCGAGGTCCTGCGGGCTGATGCGGCTGTCGGCGGTAATGGCCGTAGCTTCCGCAATCACGGCGGCGGCGCGTCCCACAGCGCGGCTGCCAAGATGGACAAAGTGCCAGTCCGTGGCAAATCCGTCTACGCACGAATACTGGCACATGGGTGAAACCACGATGCGGTTGGCAAATTCCACACCGCGAAGCTTTAAAGGATCAAATAAGTGGGCCATGGGTAATCCGTAATTGTAATTGCTCGCGGTAAGCAAGGCCGTTGTGCAAACGGTTTCATTCGCTTTGGGGGCTAGAACCTTGGGAACTATGGTTCTAAGAAGTTTTGCTAGTTGTATTTTTGCGGGAATTGAGTCAAATTTGGCGCATGGCGCAGAAACTTTATCAGGATGAGTGGGGCACAGGCGCCCGTGAAGGGTATGAGGACCGCGGGACCTTCCGTCCACCGCGTGCTCCGCAAACGGAACCCGGCAGCCCAATTCTTCGCATTCTTGGCGCAATCGCAATCGTAGGCGGCATCTGCTGGGGAACTTATCTTGTGACAATCAATGGTGGCGGAGCCGCAGCCTTACAGGCGAACCACGGGCCCATTGCCATTATTGGCCTGGGAGTAGTGGCATCGGTGTTGGGCAAGTACCTGCGGGGATAGCTGGCAAGCTTCCAAGAGTTCACCCTTAATTCTTTTAAAGCGTTCTAGAATTGAGTGCATCCCTAGATTCATTCCACCCGATCGCCCGGCTTAAACTCCTGAATGTGGAATAATTCGAACGTGTTCAGAGTTTCTCTTGACGCAGGATGTCGTCGGCGTTATTGTTTTTTGAACGCGTTCAATAAAGCAGAGCGAGCGGGGGGAATAAAAGAGAGTTCGGCTGGCTCCCTGTCCCGTGCAGGATGGAACAGTATCGGATTACCTGAGATGAATGTGCCTGCCATGAAAACACGACCTACGCCGCGCGCGGAAGATACGCGCCGACGGATCTATGAAGCCGCGATGGAGCTGTTCCGCGAAAAAGGGTTTGAACAGACCACCATGCGTGACATCGCGGCTAAAGCCGGAGTGGCGCTGGGCGGCGCTTATTATTACTTCTCGTCCAAGGAAGCGATCGTGCTGGCTTTTTATCAGGAGATGCAGGAAGGCAGCCATGAGGAAATCCTGAAGGCTATTGCCAGCGAGAAGAAACTAAAAGACCGATTGCGCCGCGTAATGGAGAAACGTTTTGAGCTGCTGGCGCCGAATCGCAAGTTTTGTGACGCGCTTTTTCGCCATGCTCCAGACAGCCAGGACCCGCTTTCACCTTTCAGCAATGAGACAGAGTCGATCCGGCAACGCGCCATTGAGCACTTGCGGATTGCGCTGGAAGGGGGCGAGGTACAGATTCCGGCAGACCTGAAGCCTCAACTGCCTTATTTGTTGTGGCTTTACCAGATGGGATTGATCCTGTTCTGGCTGTATGACCGTTCAGAAAAGCAGCAGCGCACACAGAAGCTCATGGAAAAGAGTTTGGGCCTGCTGGTGACTTTGTTGCGACTCTCGGGACTGCCGCTAATGAAACCGGTGCGGAAGACGGTTTTGGAATTGGTGGAAACGATTGCGCCGTAGGAGTGGCCGCATCAGGTGGGCCGGGAGAAAATCATGAGTTCGATCGACTTCATAATTTGGTTATCGCTCATAGGCACACCGCTTTCCGCTGCTTTGGCTTGGTGGCTTTGGTCACGCAGGAATCGTTCGCTGGCCAATGGTTAGCGCAGACGCTTTGCAATGACTGGGCTTGTGGCCGCCTCCGCGAACGCAGCTATGTACTACGTTTGGCTTTCCTGCCGAGTCGCCGCTGGAGGAACCCCGCTCATTTGGAGATTCAAAGACGCTCTAGGAGCTTTTGCAGGCTATCTGGTTTTGCTGGCCCTGGCCGGAGCGATCGCTGGAAAGGGCTGCGGCACGAGCTCCGATTGTCGTATGCGCCTTGTTGGGCTTCATGAATTGGGTCCCAATTGTGATTCTTTGAAATGCAAGTGTTTCCCCGATTGGAAGCGGCAGCAGTTACGCTAGGATGAACAAGGCCTATGACTTCCAGATTTGTTCTTACAGTCAGTTTGCTGGTTTGCCTCTCGGCAGCGGGCGTGGCGCAGGATGAAGCGAAAGCTTCCGCGCGCAATGAAGTGAATGAAGGCGTGCAGGCATTTCGGCAGGCACACTACGAAGATGCGATCGCGCACTTTGAGCAGGCCATAGCGAATGATCCGGACCTTGTGGTGGCGAGGATGTATCTGGCCGCAACCTATTTGCAAGTGTTTGAGCCCGGCGTTGATACTCCGGAGAATGTCATCTGGGCGACCAAGGCGCTGGACCAGTATTCGGAAATACTCCGCAGAAATCCTTCTGACGTTGAGTCCCTCAAGGGCGTCGCCTACCTGAAACTACAGTTGAATAACTTCCGGGAAGCAAGAGAAACCTACGCCAAAGCAATTGCACTGGATCCAGGCGATCCTGAACTGTTATACGCGGCGGCGGTGGCAAACTGGTCGAATGCAAGCCAAGACATTGAGGCGGAGAAAGCGAAGCTGGATGCAGAATCAGAATATTCACTGATACTTTCGGACAGCTGTTCCGATGTGCGGGCGAAGTCGCTGGCCATTGTGGACAGCGGCATAGCAATGCTCAACAAAGCCATGTCTCTTCGCAAAGACTATGTTGACGCCATGACCTATTTGAACAAGCTCTATGTTCTGCGAGCGGATTTGGAGTGCGGAAGCAAAAAGAACTTCAAGGCGGACATCAAGCAATCCAACGAATGGTCTGACCGCGCAGCGGCCACGAGAAAGAAGCAAGCTGAAGCGGCGGAAAAAGACAGTCAAGATCAAACGCCCGATAAGCCCTGACTTTAGGCGGCACCCACCTTCCATTACTATTCCGGCACATACCCTGATAAACGCTTTATTTATATCCGCTAAAGCCAGGATATGATTTCACAAAGCTCAGGAAAACTGCCCAAATACAGTTGTTTTTGCCCGGTTACCGATGGTGACTGAAGTACCGTTTGCCATTTTGCAGGTTCCGCTTAGACTGCATCACGAAAGACCAATGTACCCAGGCCCATCGCAATTGTACTTTTGGCAACAAGGATCTTCCAGCCAGCATGTTTTGCCAGATTGAATAACTGGGCAGTGATCAGGGGCACAGGTCAAGAACGGTACGGCCCTTTACCATTTGTTTTTCATTTGACGATGAGCTGCAACTTCAAATTCGGCGGAATGAAAGCCCTGCTCATGATGAGCGGCGTGCTCTGCCTGTTGGCGTCGAGCGCTGGGGCGCAAACCAGTTCCGGACAGCTCACCATCACCATGAGCGTACAGTCTTCGATCACGCTGGTGTTTAAAAATAATCCGTCGGTAGGGACGGCGGGCTTCTGTCCGCTGACCAATGCCGGAACCAACAACGTTGGCCTGGACATGGGCACGGCGGCTTTTCCGGGGAATTTTCATACGTCGGCCTGCGTGAATTACACGCACGTGACCGGCGCGGTTTATCAGGTAAGCAGCGCGTTTGACGTTGTGGTGACCAAAGCAAATTCCAGCAGCCCGAATTACCGGCTGGCGGCAGAGATTTCCACGCCGCCGCCTGCGAACGTGAGTTGGCTGCTGAATAACGTGACGTTAACAACGGCAGGTTTTACCACACTGGATGCGGCGGATAACTATGCAGCTCCGGTCACCAAGACCCTGCAAGTGCAGGTGAAGAACACGGTTGCAGCGCAAGCATTGCTGGAAACGATTACTTTTTTGGCGACAGCGAACTAGGTTTTTAACCATGCTGAAGAAATACATTTCGATCATGCGCGGCGCGGCCCTGGCGGCGCTGTTGATGTCCGGCGCTTCATTACTGGCGCAGACCACGGCCACGGGCGTGATCAACGGAACGCTGATCAATAAGAACGGGATCTCGATCCAGTTTGATAGCGATCCCGCAGGCATTACGTTGGGTGCGGCCGGCACGAATGCCGCGACTGCCAACTTCGGGACGGTTTCCGCTTTTGGCACGCTTGCGGCGGGCGTGACCCGGCCCAGCGTTACTGCAGCCAACTTTACTGTGCGGACGATTTTTGATGTGCAAGTGATCCAGGGCGGCTTGAACAGCCTCACTTACACGCTTACGGCGAACCTGGCCGCAGCGGCGCCAACCGGCATGAATTACAAAGTGGACGCCATCACGCTGACTACCGCATCGCAGACGGTTCAGGTGAATGGCGCTTACAACACTGATATTGCACACAACCTGGATTTGGTTGTTTCCACGGCTGCACCGGGAGCAGGCGGTCCGGCAGTGAATACGCCGATCACAACGACGATCAATTTTACGGCTACGGCCAACTGAGTTTTTGCGGTACGAAACTTTTTTGAAGTAACGAACTTTTGAATTTGACATGAGGAGAGGAACACAAATGAAAAAGGTAACGCTCTTAACCATCTTTGCGGCGCTGATGATGATTTCATCGGCGGCCGTTGCACAAACAACTGCCGGCGGCACACTCACCGTGACTGCTACAGTCACAGGCAGCATCAACCTGGTATTCAACTCTGACGCTTCCGGCGTAGCACTTTCTACCGGCGCTGGAACGAACGCTGCCACACTGGCTTTTGGCAACGTGTCGGCATTCGGCGCGCTCGGATCGCCAAACATCGTCCGTACTACCACAGCAACGACCTTCACCGTGAGTTCGGCGGTTGACGTGTTGGTGACAAAAACCAATTCCGCCAGCGCGAACTATAGCTTAACGGCGCAACTGGGCTCAGCGGACGCGGTAAATACATGGACCGTCGGCGGAGTGGCTGTGACGAATGCCGCCGCTGCTCCCATCACCGCGACGGGCACGTATGCCGCGAACATCAATTTCCCAGTGGCAATTACCGTACCTTTCACCACGGCCAGCGGAACCCTGATCAGCAACAGCATTAATTACGTGGCAACTGCGAATTAAGGGTTAAATAGGATTTGCCCCATGAGCAAACTGGGATACATAGATGGATTAGATCTGGGCGGGAGGTGCGAAATCGGGCTGCGTTATGTCCTGCCGTTATTGCTGTTCGGTTCCTCCCTTATGACCGACGGGTGGGCACAACGCAAGAGCACGGTAAAACGCACCTCCAGCGCCATTTCTATGAAGTCTGCAAGTGAAGGGGCAATCTCAGTGAGTTTTGTAAGCGCGCCGGATGGCGCCGCCTTGACCGGCGGGACCTCCGGCCAGCGCGGTTTAAATCTGGGTACAGTCTCACTTGCCAGCGGCGCCCAGACCGCTAATGTCCAGATGCAGAAATTGCCTGGACGCTTTGTTGTTTCCACGCGGTTCGGCATAAGCATTCAGGCGGGATCGCAAAGTGCAAGCACCGCTGCCGTGCTGGGCGCGCTGACTATACCCGACCCGGCGTACACATTTCGGCTGGACGGAATCACGCTGCAAACCGTTCCTCAATTGCTGCAGGGCCAGGCAAGGACGGGGACTACCACCATGCATCGCCTGGAGATTGAAGTGCCCACATCTCTTACGGAGAAGAATTCTCAACTGAACAATGCAATTATTTTCCAGGTTATTCCGAATTAGATTTTCTCGAATCGCGGCGGCCCAGGCACTGTTGCCTGTGTGCTTTGGATTGTTTTGTCATCCGGCTTTGATGAGCGCGCAGACGGCAACCGCAGCATCTCCGCAAGATTCTTCTGCGGTTGCGGCTCCGGTGCAGCCTACAGAAAAGCCTTCCATTTCACTTACTCCCGCCGTGGTGATGGCCAAAGGCAGCTTCAGCCAGACGCTGTCACAGACGCTCACGCTCACCAACCAAACCGGGCGCGATTTCGCTTTTGAAATGGTGGCGGAAGACGTTGTGGTGAAAGACGGCAAACGCATCTTTGTGACGGCGGGTGAAACGCCGAACAGCATCGCCTCTTCTGCGGTGTTCACGCAAAAGACGGTGCTGGTAAAGCCGTTTTCTTCCGCCTCTGTCGATATCCGGCTGACGCTGCCCGCTGAGACGAACATTCGCGCTGTGGTGGCGATGTTTCGCGGGACGGACAAGCTGCCGACTTCTTCCGGCGCCGTGGGCATGACGGCATCTCTGGGCTCGCTGATCACCTTCAACCTGACGGATAACGTAAAGCTAAAGCCAGAGCCGGTCCGGGTGGTCCCGGCAAGTGAAACGGCGAACATGAAAATCGCGCAGTGGATTTCAAACTCCGGCACGGAGCCGGTCCTGCCGGAAGGGGCGGCGGCGGTGTTGAACTCCAATGGCGCGCTGGTCGGGAAGGCGATTTTTGATCCGCAGCGTTTGCTGCCAGGTGAGCGGCTGGAATTTTCCGCTGAGTATCCGGGCGAACTGCCTGCGGGAAGTTACCGTGCGCTTTGCTCTTTCCAGTTTGAAGGCAAGACGCAGACCACGGAAGCCGCTTTCGAAATACCTGGTCTTGAAAAACCAAAGACTGAAGCTCCCAAAACTGACGCTTCCAAAAAATGAAATGCTGCTGGAGCCTTCTACTGTTGGCGACCGCCTGCTGTCTGGCGGCACAGGGACAGACTCCGCTTTC
>JBAVLE010000342.1:0-19633 GCA_049688735.1 Candidatus Angelobacter sp.
ATCCCACGGGTGCAGTCACATGTTCTGTTCCGCGCAATGACTTTCCCAGCCGTGGCTGATCGATATTGCAAAAGCCCACGCCGTCTTCCGCAAGCCTGCCCAGAATGTCTGGATCATTCCAGCTTTCATGCCGGATTTCCAGGACCAGTGGATACGCTTTGAATTTTTCAATGAGGCTGAAAAGATAATCGCGGGTATCATCAGCATTTTTGAATGAGATGGGGAATTGCACCAGCACTGCGCCTAACTTGCCTTCTTTCGCACTTGAATCCAGACCTTCACGCGCAAGTCTTTCCTCGTCAGCGCTAACGCTCAAAGTGAAAGGCGCTTGTGCTTTGCTTCCTCGCGGCACGTGAGTAAAACCCTGAAAAAGCTTGGCCGTAAACTGGAATCTTGGATTCACAGCCAATGCCTTCCTGCACCAATCTTTTCCAACGTTCGGCCGGATATGCCCGTAAAATGAGGTATTGATTTCGCAGCAATCGATGAACTGCGCCAGATATTCGAGAGGATGGACCTTACGCCTCTTGAGGTCTGGAGGATAGACAATCCCTTCCCAGTCCTTGTAAGAAAATCCGGCTGTGCCGATAAATATTTCGCTCACTTACCACTCCACAATCGCTGCAAACGACTTCGATCCAAGCTGGCGCCGCCAACCAGTGCGCCGTCGATCTCATCTGGAGATGAGCCCCAGCCGAAATCCGGACCGTAGAGACGTGGCTGCTCCCTTGATATCCTGATAATTAGACTAAATTCACCACATTCACTCTGGAGATTTTAGCTTCATGCAGATCAAAGATCACGTCTTCCTCGTAACTGGTGCATCCTCTGGAATCGGACTCTCGACTGCAGCCGCGCTTGCGGCGCGTGGCGGCAAAGTGGCGTTGCTGGCCCGCAGCAAAGAAGCTCTGGAAGAACTCTCTGCACGGCTTCCCGGCAGCCTGCCGATAGTCGCCGATATGACGGACTTTCCAGGAGTGCGACAAGCCGTGCAGAAAGTCCGCCAGCATTACGGTCGCATCGATTGCCTCATCAACAACGCTGGACGCAGCTACGCGGCGACGGTGGAAGAGATTGCCCCCGAGCTATTTGATGAAATCTTCCATCTCAACGTGCTTGGGCCCATCATCGCAATGCAGGCCGTGATTCCCATCATGCGCGCACAAGGCGCTGGAAGCATTGTGAATGTAAACTCCGGAACGGCTTTCATGACTATTCCGCAATACAGCGTTTATTCTGCTTCCAAACGGGCGCTTCTTGGCTTCAGCCTCACCGCGCGGGCGGAACTGGAGAAAGACAAGATTGTCGTGAGTGAAGTCTATCCGTTCATCACGGCAACCAATTTCGGTAAAAACCGGATGGGCAATCCCGCAGCCGGCGGTCCCGCTTCGAGCTATGCTTCCGGCGATACGCCGGAGTTTGTGGCGGATATCATTTTGCAAGCCATTGAAGAAGGCCAGGCGCAGTACTTTGCCAATGATCGGTTAAAGCAGATGGCAGGGGTGTAAGTATTTTCAGCCATCGCTGGCACGACTTTTTTCGTAGCGAATGTTTACCCGCCGCTCCCGTCAGGCTATTTTTTATTCCTACTCAACTGTGGCTTGCTTTGCACAAAAAAGAAAATCTCACCACTGGTGAATACGGATGACACGGACTTACAAATTCAAAATGACCTTTTTTGATCCGTGTAAATCAGTTTTATCAGTGTTATCCGTGGTAAGGGTTGATCTTTGCCACTGCGATCCGTTCTGATCAGTGTCATCAGTGCAAATCAGTAACAAAGAGCTTTTTACCACTTCACAATTGCCGCAAAACTCTTCGCATCCAGGCTTGCTCCGCCCACCAGCGCGCCGTCGATTTCCGGTTGCGACATCAACGCCTTTGCTTTTTCGGGCTTGACGCTGCCGCCGTACAAGATGCGCATCTTCGCAGCTACGTCGTCGCCCAACGATTCCGCTGCTTGTGCACGAATCACTCGATGCGCTTCCGCCGCCAGCTCCGGCGTTGCGGTCTTGCCTGTGCCAATCGCCCAGCAGGGTTCATAAGCCACCACAATCGTATGAGCTCCGCCGCCGGCAATCTCGCGGAAAGCAATACTGCACTGCCGTCGCAGAATGTCCTCGGTCACTCCGGCTTCTCGCTCCTGTAAAACTTCGCCAACGCAAACGATTGGTTTCAACCCTGCCACCAAAGCGGCGCGGAGCTTGCGGTTTACCGTGTCATCAGTTTCCCCAAAGTATTGGCGGCGCTCTGAATGGCCGATAATCACATGCGAGCAGCCCACAGCATGCAGCATCTGCGCGGAGACCGCTCCCGTGTATGCGCCTTCACTCTCCCAGAACATGTCCTGCCCGCCAATGCCAATGTTCTTGCCGCGCAGCGCCCATCCCACCTGGGGAATCAGTACGAAAGGTGGACAGAGGACGATTTCGTCCCGAGTATGCTCCGCTACGAGTGGCAAAAATTCAGACACAAATGCCAGTGCCTGCTCCGGAGTTTTGTACATCTTCCAGTTCGCTGCGATCAGTTTTTTTCTCATGCTTCAGCCTTGATCTTGTAATGAGGGAAATCCCTGCTCAGTTCTTCCGCGGCGGCTGCGTAGGCTTTATAGGTGCGCTCGTCGAATAACACAAAGCGGACCAACTTTACTGATCTTGGCTCGTGCAGCAGATCGACAATCGTCCGCAGCGCAATTTGCGCGGCTGCCGCCACAGGATAACCAAACGCTCCTGTAGAAATGGAAGGGAAGCTCACGCTGGCGCACAGCTTCAAATTGGCCTGTTCCATTGAGTTGCAGTAGCAGCTTTCCAGGATCTGTGGCTCGTTCACTTTGCCGCCCTGCCACACCGGCCCGACCGTGTGGATCACGTATTTTGCCTTCAGGTTTGCGCCGGAGGTAGTTACAGCCTGTCCCGGGGGTAGAGGCCCGCGCTGGTCGCGGATTTTTCTGCATTCTGCCAGAAGCGCCGGCCCGGCAGCATTATGAATTGCTCCGTCCACGCCGCCGCCGCCCAGCAGGCCGGAATTCGCGGCATTCACGATGGCGTCAGTGGTCTCATCGGTGATGTCTCCCATCGCCAATTCAAGAGTGGCTTTGGAACCAATCCGATATCGCACGCTATGCGCCATTTTATTTGTTGGTGAGGGCTTCCACGCCCGGAAGTTTTTTGCCTTCCAGAAACTCCAGTGATGCTCCACCGCCGGTTGAAATGTGCGTGATCTTGTCGGATAGGCCGGACTGATGGACTGCGGCAACTGAATCTCCGCCGCCGACGATGGAGGTCGCTGTCCGATTTCCGGCAACCGCTTCAGCGATCTTCATGGTGCCGCGCGCAAATGGCGCAACTTCAAACACCCCCATCGGGCCGTTCCATACAATCGTCTTGGCGCCGGCAATCTCTTTGCTGAAAGTCGCAATCGTTTCCGGGCCGATATCCAGCCCCATTTGATCGGCTGGAATACCTTGATCTGTCTTGAGAGTTTGTGTTTTGGCCGCAGCGTCAATTTTTTCAGCCACCACGTTATCCAGCGGCAGCAGCAGGCGGACGTTCTTGCTTTCTGCGTCCTGCAAAAGCGACTTGGCTAGCTCGATCTTGTCTTCCTCCACCAGTGACTTGCCTACCTGTTTGCTCTCGGCTTTTAGAAACGTATAAGCCATAGCGCCGCCGATCAATAAAGAGTCAACCTTGGCCAGCAGGTTGCGAATGACGTCAATCTTGTCTGAAACCTTGGCCCCGCCAATGATGGCCACAAAAGGCTTTTCGGGATGCGTGGTGGCTTTGCCCAGGTATTCCAGTTCTTTCTGCATCAGCAGTCCGGCTGCGGATTTGTCCAGGAACTTCGTTATGCCTACTGTCGATGCGTGTGCGCGGTGGGCAGTGCCAAAAGCGTCATTCACATAAACATCGGCCAGCGCGGCCAGCTTGCGTGAGAACGCTTCATCGTTGGCTTCTTCTTCGGCGTGAAAGCGCAGGTTTTCCAGTAGCAGCGTCTGGCCTTTTTCCAGTTTGTGGGCCATTTCTTCCGCAGCCAGGCCAATGCAATCCGGAGCAAAGCCAACATTGCAGGCGCGCCCTAATTTTTCATCCAGCAGCATGCGCAGGCGCTCTGCCGCTGGCTTCAGGCTCATCTTGGCGTTGAATTTTCCTTTTGGACGGCCCAAATGCGAAGCCAGTATCAGCCGCGCGCCTTTGCGCAGCGCGTATTCGATGGTGGGCAGCGTCTCGCGTATCCGCGTGTCATCAGAAACGCGTCCATCTTCTGTGAGTGGCACATTAAAATCCACGCGCATGAATACGCGATGGCCCTCAAGATTCAGATCCTGGATGGAAAGCTTCGCTATGTTCTTTTCCGTCGCCACTGCCATTACAGCCCCTTTTTAGCCATGAAGTGAATCAAGTCGCGGACGCGGCAGGAGTAGCCCCACTCATTGTCGTACCAGGCGATCACTTTCACGCAATTGCCCGCAACCACGCGCGTAAGCGGAGAGTCCACAATGGACGAGCGCTCGTCACCGCGATAATCGATTGAAACCAGTTCAGCGGTTTCATAGCCCAAAATGCCCTTCATCGGGCCATCGGCAGCGGCTTTCAGAGCGTTGTTGACTTCATCTACGGTCGTGGCCTTTTCCACGAACGCCACCAGGTCCACCACGGAGACATTGGGCGTAGGCACCCGCATGGCAAAACCATCCAATTTGCCTTTGAGGTCCGGAATTACCAGATTGAGCGCCTTTGCTGCCCCGGTCGATGTGGGAATCATGGAAAGGGCAGCAGCGCGGGCACGGCGCAGGTCTTTGTGCGGGAAATCGAGGATGACCTGATCGTTGGTATAGGAATGGATCGTGGTCATCGTCCCGCTTTGGATCTTAAAGGTGTCATGCACTACCTTGGCCACCGGAGCCAGGCAATTCGTGGTGCAGGAGGCATTCGACACAATATTGTGCTTGGCCGGGTCGTATTTGCCTTCATTCACGCCCAGGACAATGGTGATGTCCTCATTCTTGGCCGGCGCGGAAATGATCACTTTTTTCACTGGCCCACGCAAATGCTTTTTTGCCTGCTCCGCATCGGTGAATTTGCCTGTGGACTCGATAACCACCTGCGCTCCTACGGATTCCCAGTTGATGGCAGCTGGGTCTTTCTCTGAAAACACTTTGATCGATTTGCCGCCAACAATGATGGAATCGCCCGAAGCTTTGATGTCCTGCTTAAGATTGCCGAGAATCGAATCATATTTCAGGAGATGCGCCAACGTTGCCGGGCTGGTGAGGTCATTGACCGCTACAAATTCCAGATTTGAATCTTCGAGCGCCGTGCGCAACACATTGCGGCCAATGCGGCCAAAGCCATTAATACCAACTTTAATTGCCATTAAATTTGAATCTCCTTCAGAAAACCTGATGACCTAGCATCGGTTGGATGCAGAACCGCGCCAGAGGGGTTCCGATACGCAGCTGAAACTAATCAGGTTAGCAGAGACGGTTGAACAGGTGCAATGCGGCGCACTCACCTGAAGATGCTCCAAGATAATGTCACCCCTTAACTGCAACGAAAAAATGTCACCCTCAAAGGATGGTGACCTTGAGGCAGAAAGACTTACAGAAAATGCGACAAATTGAGATGGCAGTGAACGCCAAGGCAGCGCTTCAAGCGCCGCTATCCAGCCCAACTCCGCCGACTTAATGATCCCACTGGTCGCGCAGGAAAAAACTGCAGATACCTGGGCTACTCACCCGCCCTTGGCATTCGGGATTTCCGAAACTACAGCTTTTGCAGGTAGTCCACGATCTCAGGGCTGGTCCAGTTAACCGCCATGACAAACTTGCGGCGAACGATGCCGTTGGGATCAATGATGGTCGTTTCCGGATAACCTGTGGCCCCATACAGGTTGTAGCTGTCTTTGGCTGAGTCTAGCACCGTCAGGAAGTCGATGCCGTGCTTTTGAAGAAAGGCGTGATACTCGTCATTCGTGGTATCTACGGCCACGCCCACCACGGTAATCTTGTCGCCCATGCGTTTCTGTAATTGTGCCAGGGAAGGCATTTCCGCAATACAAGGCGCGCAGTGCGCCGACCAGAAATTCAATACCACGATCTTGCCCCGGTAGTCATGGAGGGAGACTTTGCGGTCGGCATCCTTCACGGTGAAGTCCGGGGCCTGTGAGCCGATAAAGCGCAATTTGGGCTGATCATTGCAGCCCAAGCAGCCCGCAAATAGCGTGGCCAGAAGGACAAGAATGAGCGGAAGGGATTTCACCCCCTTATAATAACCCGATTCTGATGCAAACCGGTCACATAGAAGTAACCGTCGACGTCATCATTCCCGCACGGAATGAGGAGGATTGCATTGGTCGATGCCTCCAGTCCCTAGTGGTCCAGCAGGGCATCTCCTTTCAAATCACAGTGGTAGACGACGGATCGACAGACCGGACCCGGGCCATTGCGGAATCTTTTCCTGGGGTGCGCGTGCTGAGCGCCGGTGAACTCAAGCCGGGGATGATAGGGAAGTGTAACGCCCTGATTACCGGCGCAGCAGGCAGCACCGCCAAGTGGCTGCTGTTCACCGATGCGGATACATTCCACTATCCCGGATCGTTAGCAGCATCAGTGCGCGAGGCTGAAGAGCGCAATATCGATCTGCTCTCCTACTCTCCGGAACAGGAATCTGTCACTTGGTGGGAGCTGGCCGTAATGCCTGTGGTTTTCGCTGAACTGGTGCGGGTATACCCCCCGGAACGCGTCAACGATCCGGCTGATCCAACCGTGGCCGCCAATGGGCAATACATTCTGGTTCGCCGGCAGGTCTATGAAGCGATTGGTGGCCATCAATCCGTTGCAGGTAAGCTATTAGATGACGTAGAGTTAGCCAGAATATTCAAAGCTTCAGATCATAAAATCTGGTTTCGCTTCGGCAAGGGAATTGTCCGCACCAGGATGTACCGGAGCTTCCGCGCTATGTGGGAAGGATGGACAAAAAATTTGACCCTGCTGTTTCGCCGCCCCCTACGTCTTGCAATCTTACGCGGATTGGAATTTATGGCAATCACTACGGCGCTTGCTGCAGGACTTGCATTATTGGCGTTGGGAGATAGGCGCAACTCATTCTTTCCATTGGTGTTTGGGGCGTTGGCTTATGCGAATTTCATTTCTCGCCTTCAGCAGGCGCATTTCCCATGGAAGGCTAACCTTATGGCATTCATAGGTTTACCATTCTTTGTGTCACTTTTAGTCCGCTCCCACATCCATTCGAGTGTGCGGGGCGAGTTAACATGGAAGGGGCGGACGTACTCACAATCCGCACCCGGAGCGGCTGCTGATTCATCTATTCGAAAGGGCGATCTGAGCTAACGATCTGATTCTGATGGTTTATCTGACATGGTCTATCTAACCAGGAAAGCAGAGTTTTCGGCCTCGCATTACTACCACAATCCGGAATTTACCCCGGAAGAAAACCAGCGCATTTTTGGCAAGTGCAATAATCCGCACGGCCACGGACACAATTACACGTTGGAAGTCACGGTAAAAGGAAATATCGATCAACGATCAGGATTCGTGGTGGATCTGAAAGAGTTAAAGGAGATTATGAATCGCGAGGTCATCGAGGCCATGGACCATCGCTTCCTGAACAAGGAAGTCGCGGATTTCAAAGATCAGATCCCTACGACCGAGAATCTTGCCATCAGTATCTGGCGGCGTCTTCAACCCAAGCTCAACCTGGCGGAATTGCACAGGGTCCGCGTGTATGAGACACCAGATCTATTTGTGGATTTTTACGGAGAAGCATGAAGGCCTACCTGACAAGACGGTATCTTTTCTCGGCGTCGCACCGGCTGCATTGCGATGAAATGTCCGCCGCAGAAAACCAGGCCGTTTACGGCAAATGCAACAATCCGCATGGCCATGGCCACAATTATTCCGTGGAGGTCACGGTGGCGGGCCATGTGAATCCCCGGACCGGAATGGTTTGCAATCTGGTAGATCTGGATTCGTTTGTGCATGAGAAAATCCTGGAACGTTTTGGCCACCAGAACCTCAATACATTACCGGATTTTCAAGGAATTGTGCCGACCACAGAAAACCTGTGCGTTGAAGTGTTCGACATTCTGGAAAGAGATTTTCATCACGCTGAGGTGGACAAGGTGCGGATTGAAGAAACCATGCTCAATTCCTTTGAATATGCCGGGGGCAGGGAAATTCGCTATTAGGAGATTTTGGTGAAATCAGGAGCTGTTGTGAAGAAAATTGATGAAGTCTCGCCGGTATCCGCAGTGAGCACGCAGGAATTACTGCGTGAACTGCTGGTGCGCCTGGGCGAGGATCCCAGCCGTGACGGCCTACTCCGCACGCCGGAACGCATGCAGAAGTCTCTGGAATACCTGACCAAGGGCTATGATCAGGACGCCGACAAGGTGCTGCAGGGCGCACTCTTTGATGTGCCTTATGACGAAATGGTGATCGTTAAAGACGTTGAGATGTTCAGCCTGTGCGAGCATCATCTGTTGCCGTTCTTCGGCAAGGTGCATGTGGCCTATATCCCAAATGGTAAGGTTCTGGGACTGAGCAAAATCCCTCGCCTGGTGGATATCTTCGCCCGACGCCTGCAAGTGCAAGAGCGTTTGACCGTTCAGATTGCTGAAACGATTCAGAATGCCATCAAGCCCCAGGGCGTTGGCGTGGTAATTGAAGCGCGCCATCTCTGCGTGATGATGCGAGGCGTGGAAAAACAGCATTCTTCGGCCGTGACATCGCACATGCTGGGCAGCTTCCGCACGCTGCCGAATACCCGCGAGGAGTTTCTTTCACTGATTCGGAATGGTAAAAACGGAAATTCGTTTTAATGTCGTCTAACAAGGACGGCCCAAAAGTCGCCGTCATTACTGGCGGCGGTAGCGGCATTGGTTTGGCGATGGCCCGCACCTTCGCGGGAAGCGGCTATTCAGTCGTCATTACTGGGCGTGATGCCAAACGTCTTCAGAGAGCAGCAGCGGATATCTCAGCCGACAAAAAGGGGGTCACCAGTGTTGCCTGTGACGTCCGGGATCCTGCGTCTGTAAAGAATCTTTTCCGCGAAATCGGGAAACAACACTCCACCGTCGACGTGCTCATCAACAATGCCGGTGTAGCCCATTCACTTGCGCCCGTGGATCAGTTGCCGATCGAAACATGGAAAGAAGTCATTGAAACCAACCTCACTGGGACGTTCCTCGTTACGCGCGCGGCTTTGCCGTTGATGCGAACCGGTGGAACAATAGTGAACAATTTATCCGTCGCAGCGTTGCAGCCATTTGCTGGCATGTCCGCTTACAACGCTTCGAAATTTGGCGCTTTGGGATTCACTCACGCGTTGCGCGAAGACTTGCGCAAGCGTGGCATCCGCGTTGTTGCCCTGCTGCCCGGCGCGACAAGCACCGACATCTGGGGACAGTTCTGGGCGGACGCGCCAAAAGAAAAGATGATCTCGGCGGAAACCGTGGCGCAAGCGGTGCTGCACGCCGTTTCAGCTCCGGCGAACACTGCGATTGAAGAGATTCGTATCGGCCCAGCGGCAGGCGTACTTTAGAATCACAGCCGCCAATAACAACGGTTCAATAATCTTCAAAGGCGTACACGTTTTTGCGCGTAGGCATAAGCTGGATCAGCAATGCTCCGGCCACAAATCCGCCGACATGCGCCCAAAACGCCACGCCCCCAACAGGCCCTTTGGACTCAGACAACGCCAGGGCAGCGCCACTCAAAAGGTTCACGATGATCCAGTAACCCAGTACCAGCCAGGCAGGCAGCCAGAAGACGAAAAAAAGCCACCACGTCAAGACGCGCGCCCGCGGATAAAGGATCAGGTAAGCTCCCATAACGCCGGCAATCGCGCCACTGGCGCCGACCGTCGGGACGGAAGAATTGAAATTGAAAATCAGATGCGTAAGGCCGGCAGCCAGGCCGCACACAAGGTAAAAGGCAAGATATCGGAAATGGCCGAGACGATCTTCAACGTTGTCGCCAAAAATCGCCAACCCCCACATATTCAGCAGCACATGAGGCAAGGATGCGTGCAGAAACATTGAGCTGAGAAAGGGAACAAATGCGACGGATGCAGGCAGGTACCCTTTCATCCATGCTGCCACGTGCTCCGGAACCAACGCAAACTGCATTTCAAATTCAGCTCTGGCGCGCGGCCCTCCGGAGAGCTGCAGAGACCACTCAAAAAAAAATATTCCAATGTTCAGTACGATAAGAAAGTAATTGATGAACGGTGTTGTTGATCGGGGAGCGTCGTCTCGGATAGGGAACATGCGGTGGCAACTTCTTCAGTATGATGCTTGATTCAACGGAGTTACTCAAGTGGACGCGGTACTGATAGTGGACAAACCGGCTGGAATGACTTCGCATGACGTGGTGGCGCGCGTGCGCCGCATCGTCGGCGAGAAATCCGTGGGCCATCTTGGCACGCTCGATCCCATGGCGACTGGCGTCCTGCCGCTGGTCCTTGGCCGCTTTACCCGTCTGGCGCAGTTCTATAACGACGCTGACAAGCGGTATGAAGGCACCATTCGCTTTGGCTGGGCGACTGATACTTACGATGCCGAAGGTCAACCGACCGGCCCTGAGCAATCTACCGACCTTTCATTGCAGCAGGTGCAGGATGCTGCCGCGGAGTTTATTGGAGAAATCTCCCAGTATCCTCCGCCGTTTTCCGCCAAGAAGATTGCCGGCATTCCCGCGCATCGGCTGGCACGGAAAGGACAGCCCGTAGAACTGAAACCCAAGCAGGTCGAAATCAAAGAACTGGAATTCTTTGACTGCGACGGGCAGACAGTTTGCTTTCGCGCCTGGGTCAGCTCGGGAACATACCTGCGATCACTGGCGCACGATCTCGGAAAAAAAATGGGGCCTGGCGGCCATCTGGCCTCACTCAAAAGAACGGCTGTCCGTGAATTCACAATCGACGAAGCTCAAAGCCTCGAGCTATTGGAACATGCCCGGGCCAACAATAAGCTCGAGGATCTTTTTCTTCATCCCCGGCTGGTGCTGCCGGAATTTCCTGCCGTGGTTGCCTCACCTGAAAGTGCCGCCCGGATCCGCCACGGTGGCGCAGTCAATTTGCCTGAATTCAGCAAATCAACCATCGTCCGGGTATTTGCTGGACAAAGGGAACTGCTGGCTATCGCGCGTCGGGTGGCCGGAACGCTGTTTCAGCCTAAAGTGGTTTTACAGGGATAGCCCATCTGGCAATTAAACCGAGGAGCGAGCATATTATTATTAATGTCTGATAACAGATATTATGTAAAGTAGCTTAAATAGCGCGATTTTCCTGCTTCTTCAGTGGGCCTCTATTACTGCTGAACTGCCCCTTCGTCTCGCAATATTGCCTTCAAATCTGATCGAAATCGATCCAGCGTGGCAATCCGTTCAGGCGTGGCTGCGATTACTTCTTGTTTATGGATGAAAACCTTACGGCCTCCGCGCTCCACCAGCGGACCAAGGCTTTCACCCATGCGCCAGCCGACGTTACCAAGAATCTGCAAGCCATCAGGCCCGGGAACAAGAAATGCCAAACAGCCGTCCCGGAGGACACCAATGGCCTTGGGAAAGCGGTCGAATGTTTGCAGATCAAAGCCGGCGACATAAAGCCGTTGGAGTTGTTCTTCAGGAAGCATTCAGTGCTTAGCATCCAGACTCAGCTGAATGTGACTGTTGCATGCTACATCTTGTAATGGCCCAGATCCTCATCATTCAGCCCCTCAAGCCATTTACGCAAATCGTCAGCAGAGACTTTGTCAGCAGCGGTACTGGCGACCTTGGAAGTCTTTAAAACTTCATCCTCAACGTAAATGGGGCAATCCAGGCGCAAAGCAAGTGCCAGTGCGTCTGAGGGGCGGGAATCAATACTGATAACTCTTCCCTCCCGTTCCATCCAAATTACGGCGAAAAACGTGTCGTCGCGCAACTCATTCACCACAATTTTATGAACGTGTGTATCCAGGCCGATCAGCAGATTCTTGATCAGATCATGCGTCATTGGGCGGGGCGTGCTCACTTTTTCAATCTCAAGGGCGATGGCATTTGCTTCATAGACGCCGACCCAGATGGGCAGAACCGTATCGCTGCCAACGTCTTTCAGGACGACGATAGGCATGTTGGTAACAGGATCCATCATCAGCCCGCGAATTTTCATTTCAACTTCCATGGCATTTTCTCCTGCCGCCCCAAGCTTTATTAGACCATTTCGCCGAGCAAACTATTGGGAAAACTCCTGGTTACAAGCGCGTTAACATAGCTGCCGACCGCCGGCGCTTCGCTTTTTGGAGTGGTAAAGTTAAGGGTTATGTTGTGCGAGGTTCGCCCAATCATCTGCCCGCGCGCTTCGTTTCTACCTTCGACCATTACTTCAAATGTCTGGCCTACTCGCTTCTCATAATTGATCCTTTGGATCTCTCGCTGGCGTTCCTGCAGGATTTGCAGGCGCTTGGACTTCTCCGCATCATTGATGCTGTCAATCATGCTAAGCGCCGGTGTGTTGGGACGAGGCGAGTACTTAAAGGTAAACACGGCGTCAAACTGGCACTCATCCAGCAGAGTAACCGTTTCCTCAAATTCGGCTCCCGTCTCGTTTGGGAACCCGGCAATGACATCTGTAGTGATCGAAAGTGGACGTTTGGCGGCTTTCATCCACGAGATTTTTTCCAGATACATCTCACGAGTGTATTCGCGGTTCATTGCCTTCAACACCCGTGAAGACCCGCTCTGCACCGGAAGGTGAATGTGATCGCACAGGCGCGGCGAGGCCTCAATTGCATCCACGATGTCCTTGCTGAAGTGCCGAGGATGCGACGTGGTAAAGCGCACGCGGCGCACGCCAGCGATTTCGCCGATGGCATACAGCAGTTCGGCAAAAGTCTTCTTGCCCAGCGGATCGGAATAAGCGTTTACGTTCTGGCCGAGCAGTTGGATATCGGTATAACCAAGGTCGGCCATCTGCCGCGCTTCAGCCATCACCGAATCTGAGGTCCGGCTGCGTTCTTTGCCGCGGGTATACGGCACGACGCAGTACGCGCAGAACTTGTCACAACCTTCAATAATGGTGATGTAGCCGCGATGCGGATTGGTCCGCGCGGTAAAGTCGGTTTCAAAAGTCAGGTCGGTCTGGCGATCGTCCAGGCCGGTAACACGATTGTTCCCTGCCTCAATCTGTACAAGCATCGCCGGCAGGTTGCGGTAAGAAGCGGAGCCGGCAACCATTGAAACATACGGTGCCTTCTCGAAAATCTTTTCGCCTTCCTGCTGCGCCACACAGCCCAGCACGCCAAATTTTTTGCCTTGCGCCTGAAGCTTTTTGTAGTCGTTCAGCCGATGAAAGACCTTTTGTTCAGCCTTATCGCGGATGGAGCAGGTGTTGTACAGGACCAATCCCGCTTCTTCTACGGTCTGCACCTGACGATAACCCTGATGAACCAGCGTGCCGATGACTTTCTCAGAGTCATGCACATTCATCTGGCAACCAAAGGTCTCCAGGTAAAACGTCTTTTCCTTCTCGGGGCTCACAACTCCAGTATAACGCAGCAAAATAGCGGCGATTGCGGTTATTCTTAATGGCATAACATGGCCACTGACGAGAAAACCCTGTGGGACAAGAAGTACAGTCAGCGCTCACACGGTTCACTTGAGCCCGATCCTTTTCTTGTGAGCGCTTACGATGAGTTCCTTTTTGACACAACTCCCGGACTTGCCCTGGATATCGCGGGAGGAGTGGGCCGTCATGCGATCTGGCTGGCACAGCGGGCATGGCGAACGAGGCTGATCGACATTTCCGACGTCGGAATTGGATTGGCGGAGAAGAACGCCTCTCGCGCACTGGGCCCGGTGGCAAAGGAATTCCTCATCACGGCCGAAGTTGCGGATTTGGATTCTATCCAAGACTTCGGACGCAAACAATATGACCTTGTACTGGTCTTCTACTTTCTCCAGCGCGAACTCTTCCCTGCTTTGATTTCGGCGCTCAAGCCCGGCGGGATCCTCTTTTATAAGACCTACACGACGGAGCAAAAGAACTTTGCAGGTGGGCCCAGCCACCCTATGTTCCTGCTTCAGCCCAATGAACTCTTGCGTGCGTTTTCATCCATGCGCGTTTTGTACTATCACGAGACAATTCAGGAAAAGGGCGTGGCGGAGTTGGTGGCGCGAAAATAGTCACACTTGTGAGTAGTCAGCATTCAGCCCTGAACAAAGCCTCATAGCCTCAATGAATCTTCAAAACCGGGAGTAGTTGAAGTAAACAGCGGGTCAAAAGAACTCGAGCAAGATAATTTTCAATCTTCGTTTTCCTCGTTCCCCCGCGTTTCAAGGGTTTGGCATGTCCAACCCACACCATGTTAGGGCTGAATGCTGAGTGCTGGACCGCTGAGTGCTATGTCGAATGCTAAAATCGTTTTTCACACCCAATGGCAAAACGGAAAATCTCACACGGCCACGCAGTTCAGGGCAAACCCAAACCACGCAAAAACCATTGTTTTGGCTGCGGGCATGACAATCCCCACGGCATGCGCTTGAAGTTCACGCTGGACGAAGAATCTCGCCAGGCCATTTGCCACTTCAAGCTGTCGCGCAAATATACCGGCCCTCCCGGACACTCGCATGGCGGCATTATCGCCACCATCCTGGACGAAGCGATGGGCAAAGTGAATAAATTCCGCAACGTGCTGGCCCTCACCAGTTCCATGGAGATCAAGTATCTTAAGCCGGTTCCCCTGGGCCAGGCGCTCACCGTCACCGCGCAGGAACAAAGCGTGGACGGACGTCGCCACATCAATATGGCTGAAATCATTAATGCCAAGGGCGATGTTCTGGCCCGCAGCACCGGGACCTTTATTGCCATCGATCCGGAGAAGATGTTCGCACGAGTGGGAGTTTCAGTGCGCGTCAATACTCCTGCTAAAACAAAAGCCTGATTGCAGCAGAAATCCTTTTAACCGAGTAAAATAAGAGTTTCAGCCTACAAGTTTTGCCGTGACGCACAGCGTGACACGGCGCAGGAGCTCGCAATGTCTAGATCACGGGGAAAGAAAGAAGCTTCGCTGGCAAAGGCGCATAAACCCACCTCCAACGGTCACAGCATTACCTTCACGCCCAACGGCGGTGGAACCGTGCTGAACGGCAACACAGGATTGCGTCTCAAGACCGGGCTGGCGGAGATGCTCAAGGGCGGCGTGATCATGGATGTGACCGACGCTCGCCAGGCGGAGATCGCCGAAAAGGCAGGAGCTGCGGCAGTGATGGCGCTGGAGCGCGTCCCGGCGCAGATACGCGCGCAGGGCGGCGTAGCCCGTATGGCCTCGCCCAAAAAGATTCGCGAGATCATGGAAACCGTCTCCATTCCTGTGATGGCCAAGTGCCGTATCGGCCACTTCGCGGAAGCGCAAATCCTCCAGGCGCTGGGCGTGGATTACATTGACGAATCCGAAGTTCTTACTCCAGCTGACGAAGCGCATCACGTGGACAAGCATACCTTCCAGACGCCGTTTGTCTGCGGCGCGCGCAATCTGGGTGAAGCCCTGCGGCGCATTGCTGAAGGCGCTGCCATGATTCGCACCAAGGGTGAAGCCGGCACAGGTGACGTGGTGCATGCGGTCAAGCACATGCGGCAAATCGTACGTGAAATGAGCATGTTAAAAGTTCTTTCTGAACAAGAACTTTATGCCCAGGCCAAGGAGTTACAGGCTCCGGTGGAGCTGATTCGGCTTGTCGCCAAGACCGGCAAACTGCCAGTGCCGAACTTCTCCGCAGGGGGGATTGCCACGCCAGCCGACGCCGCGTTGGTTCGCCAGCTGGGAGCCGAAGCTGTGTTCGTGGGATCGGGAATTTTTATGGCGGACGGTCTCAATTTTTGTGAGCCGAAGGAAGCGGAGAAGCGCGCAAAAGCCATCGTCCGCGCCTGCACCCATTTTGACGATCCTAAAGTGTTACTTGAAGTCAGCGAGGATCTGGTTGGCGCGATGAAGGGACTGGCGGTTGCGGCAATGGCAGAGGGAGACATGCTGCAGACAAGAGGTTGGTAGGTTCTTTTCTGTAATCCCGAGCAGAGCGAGGAGCCCTATTGCTACAAAGAATTGCTGCAAAAATATTTGCAGCCCCTGCACGATGAGAAATATTTTTCCTCTAGAGCGATTCAGGTCGTAGCGTTCCCTCGCTTTGCTCGGGACAAGTAAAAACATGAAAATTGGCGTCTTAGCCATCCAAGGCGACTACGAAGCGCATAAGGCCCGGCTGGAGCAACTGGGCGCAGAGGTCACGCTGGTACGCAAGCCTGAGCAGCTTGATGCCATTGATGGCATCGTGATTCCCGGTGGAGAGTCCAGCACATTTTTGAACTTCCTGGCTGAGCGGGGTTTTCTGGAAAAGCTGCGCGAGTTTGTTTCTACCAAACCAACTTTTGGAACGTGCGCCGGCGCTATCTTGCTGGCTAAACACGTTGAGAACCCTCCGCAAAAGTCGCTGGAAGCCATGGATATACGAATCCGCCGCAACGCTTATGGCCGACAGATTGACAGCTCCATCCGTGAGGCTGAAACTAAGTTAGGCAAGAAGCCGCTTGAGATGGTATTCATTCGCGCGCCTAAGATTGTTGGCACAGGAAAAGGCGTTGAGGTTTTGGCCAAAGCAAAAGGCGATCCTGTGCTGGTGCGTCAGGGCAAGATCATGGCCGCAACCTTCCATCCTGAGTTATCAGACGACACACGCGTCCACCAGGAGTTCATCAAGATGGTTGAGAATGGCCATCGGCGGAAATAATGGCTAGAGCGCTTCGGCTCGCGCTGCTGATGATTGTGGTTGCCTGTGTTTATCTTTTCCTGGCACATCCGTACTGGTTCCCTGTTGGTGTTTCCTCAAGCTCCGCATCTATCGATCACCAATTCAAAATCGCTTTCTGGGTATTTGGAATACTGTTCATTGTCGGGCATCTTGTTCTGATCTTTGTATTGTCAAAAAAAACGCGTGGGGACAGCAAGCTTGCGCAAGGAAGCTGGCGGCTGGAGGTCACCTGGACTCTAGCCGTCACAATCATTTTTTTCTGGTTCAATATTTCCGGCGAGCGCTTGTGGTCAAGCATGATGCCTGCGGAGAAGCAGACCGGCGAGATCGAACTGGAGGTCACTGGAACGCAGTTTCAATGGTATTTTCGCTATCCCGGAACTGACGGAGTATTTGGTCGAACAGACGCGCAGAAGTTTGCCAAGCCTGATGAGGGAAATCCGTTGGGCATCGATCCAAGCGATCCCGCCGGACACGACGACATTCTCTCCACCGCGATGGTCGTCCCAGTCGGCCACTCGGTGCACTTGCACCTGCGCGCGCAAGACGTGATCCACAGTCTTTTTATTCCAGCCATGCGCTTTAAGCAGGACACTGTTCCGGGGATGGAGATCCATTCGCATTTCACTCCCACTCAAATAGGAAACTATGAGATTGCCTGCGCTGAATTGTGTGGTCTTGGTCACTATCGCATGCGGGCCCTAGTGCGGGTGTTGAGCGAAGAAGCATTTCAAACGTGGATCAAGGCTCAGGAGAAGGCTGCCAGCCACTGAAGCATGAGCACTCCTTCAAGCCGCAGCGTCGGATTAACCAACAAATCATTTCTGCGCAGCCACGTCTTCACCACGGATCACAAAGCTATCGGCCGTGGATATTTTTTTCTGTCACTGGCTGCGGTACTAGTCGGAGCGTGGCTTTCCCTGCTGATGCGCATCCATCTGATTTGGCCCAAGGCAACGCTTCCCTTCCTGGGTGAGATCAAGCCGGAAGATTATCTTGCCTACCTGACCATGCACGGGACGTTGATGGTCTTCTTTGTGCTGTCCACGGTTCCGCAAGCGGGCTTTGGAACGTTCTTTCTTCCGCTGCAACTAGGCGCATCGAACATGGCATTCCCGCGGCTTACCGCTGCAGGATTCTGGACAGCCCTGGTTTCATTCTTTGTGTTGATGGCCGCTTTTGTAGGGCCAGGGGGCCCATCCGGCGCTGGATGGACGCAGTACCCGCCGCTAAGCGCTCTCGCCTCGGCGGGACCAGGACAAGGCACGGGAACAGATCTGTGGCTGGTAAGCATCGGCCTATTTTGTTTGTCGTCACTGATGAGCGCCGTTGGTTTTGTGGCGACAACCGTTCGATATCGGGCTTTGGGAATGACATGGCTGCGCATGCCGCTAACCTGCTGGAGCTGGTTCGTCACGGCGATTCTCATTCTTCTTGCTTTCGGCATCCTGCTGGCTGCTGTGGTCCTGCTGATGCTCGACCGCCATGCAGGAACTAGCTTCTTTATTCCCGGCGGTCTGCTGGTCAGCGGAAAACTGATCGATCATTCCGGAGGCTCGCCGCTCATGTGGCAGCACCTCTTCTGGTTTTTTGGGCACCCCGAGGTTTATATCGCCATCCTTCCCGCGATGGGCGTGACCTCACACCTGCTATCCGTGTTCGCTCGCAAGCCGGTCTTCGGGTATAAAGCCATGGTTGGCGCCACGCTAGCAATCGGCGCGCTGGGCTTCATGGTCTGGGGACACCACATGTTCGTCAGCGGTATGGACCCATATGCCGGATTTGCATTCTCTACGCTCACCACGGCCATTGCCGTGCCCTCGGCCATCAAAACTTTCAACTGGGTGGCGACTCTCTACGGCGGAAAAATTCGCTATGCCACGCCGCTGCTATTCTCCGTCGGCTTTGTATCTCTTTTCATCACAGGTGGACTCACCGGTCCAATCTTGGCCCAGCCGGCGCTTGATACTTATCTCCACGACACATATTTTGTGGTCGCGCACTTTCATCTGATCATGGCGATGGCGGGGGTGTTTGCCACCTTTTCCGCTACATATTTTTGGTTTCCCAAGATGTTTGGCCGCATGATGAATGAAACCTTAGGCCGATGGCATTTCTGGATCACTCTACTTGGGGCGTACGCCACATTTATGCCAATGCACTTGCTGGGAATCGCCGGACATCCGCGCCGCTACTCGGAATTGAGCGGCGTACAATATGTAGCGGCCATGGCGCCTTTGCAGAAATTCGTGACACTCGCAGCTATCGTAACGCTGGCTGGGCAAATTATTTTTGTGGTGAATTTCTTCTGGAGCATGCGCAAGGGCCCGGTGGCAGAAGCCAATCCGTGGGAATGCAGCACGTTGGAGTGGACGTTGAAATCTCCCGCGCCCGCAGAAGGATTCGGCGATGGCAGGCCGCAGGTAAATCATGGGCCATATGAGTACAATATTTCAGAGGCAGAAAAAGATTTTGTGATGCAGGATGCTCCGGCCAGCTAGACGGGCGGGAGCGCCATCTCAAGTAGTGTTATGCCGATCATTAGCGATCGAGTAGAAGTCGAACGGAAGCCCAGGCTAGGCGGTGGAGGGCCGGGTAAAATTCCGCATCGTCGAGGCTATGGTGGTGGCGACGACGGCGACCATGGCAATTCCGGCGATTTTCATTCCCGTGAGCAGCGCATGCGGCGCTACCGCATCGGCATGACACTCTGCATCATCTCCGTCACAGCGGTCTTTGTCCTGCTTACAATGGTCTATGTTTTCCGCATGGGCAAAGGGCGTTTTGATGAAGACGCGCATCGCTGGGTCCGCGACTGGGTCCCCCTAACAC
>JBAVLE010000343.1:0-22219 GCA_049688735.1 Candidatus Angelobacter sp.
GTTGACCACTTTTAAGGTTGGTGGCCCGGCGCGATATTTTATTGACGCCCATTCGGAGCATGATGTTTCCGAAGCGGTGGCTTTTGCCTTTGCCCGTAAGCTTCCCCTTTTTGTCCTGGGCGGCGGCAGCAATCTTCTCATCTCCGATAGCGGCTGGCCCGGGCTCGTCGTGAAAGTTTCTCTCGCAGGTGTGGAATTTGAAGGCGATCTCCAGAAGATGCTTTTTCACGTCGCCGCGGGTGAAAACTGGGACTCGCTTGTCGCTCTCGCCGTCAGCAAGAATTGCGGCGGTATTGAATGCCTGAGCGGGATTCCTGGTAGCGTCGGCGGCACCCCTGTTCAAAATGTGGGCGCTTACGGGCAGGAAGTCTCGGCGACCATTACCCACGTGCGCGCGTTGGAAATCGCTACCGGCGCGGTTCTGGATCTCAGCAATAGCGACTGCGGCTTTTCGTACCGCTCCAGCATCTTCAACAGCACGCGTCGCAATGAGTTTATTGTGCTTGAGGTCTCCTACCGGCTTTCCCGAAATGGCGAGCCAAGAATCGAATACTCCGACGTAAACAACTTCTTTGCCGCCGCCAACCTTGAAAAGCCCACGCTGCAACAAGTGCGTGACGCGGTGCGTTCCATTCGCCAAACCAAAGCCATGCTGCTTGTAGAAGGCGACGAAGACTGCCGCAGCGCCGGCTCCTTCTTCAAGAATCCCATCGTGAGCGGCGCCGAAGCAGACCGTATTCAGGCCCTTGCTGAGAAGCGCGCACCCGGCAAGACCATGCCGCGCTATCCAGCCTCCGATGGCCAGGTGAAACTCGCCGCCGCATGGCTGGTGGAGCAGTCAGGATTTCTCAAAGGCTATTCCCACGGACCAGTAGGAATTTCGCGCAAGCATACTCTGGCTATCGTGAACCGCGGCGGGGCAACAGCAAAACACATCGTTGCTTTTAAAGACGCAATCGAGAAAAAGGTCTTTGACATCTGGGGAGTGCGCTTGCAGCCTGAACCGGTGTTTGTAGGGTTTTGAACTTCAAGTACGGCAGCCGGGGGATCACTGGATGCGGCCACGCGCCACATCGTCCTGCCGTGCCGCTCTCCGGATACATGGCTTTCCGGTATGAAAGACGGCAATCATCGTTCCTCGTATGGCGTCAGTACGGAATGAATGGATCTTCGTGCGCGCTGTGTCAATTTCCATGCCTGATTCTTGCTCATAGGTAAACATCAACCCCACGGTTAGAGATTCTAGCGAATCCGGATCGCTCGCAAAAACCGCAAAACGGACACCCGGTGGCCCTTTGACGTAGCCATGTAGCGCCAATATCCCCTGAATCAGCACATCGCGCTTAGCTGGATCTGGTTCCGGAGCAAGAATGCTGACGATGTAATATTCGGCCTGATGGATAGGCTGGTCGATGGTCTGAAGGCTGCCTCTGCATGCGAAGCATGCTTTTCCGCCAAAGAATGGTAGTGTTTCAGCATCTCTTACCAGGCAGCTAAAGCAAAAGATTTTGCCGCATTGCACGCAGCGATAGCCACACCGGCTGGCATTTTCGTCAAGATCGCGCTGGAGCTTGCGCCTGATTTCCTCTGTTTGCGCCGCCCCAGTCGCTATCTCCTCCAGAGCATTTGGGCTTGTAGCGCTGCTGATGCCACCAGGCACGGCCACGCGTCCATCTTCGCGCACGCTGCCACCGTACTTCTTAGCTATGCGCTGTTCGCCTTGGAGGCGTTTAGCGTTGGTGGTAACAACAGTCCCACACTTACCGCACACAAGTGTGGCCGAATCGCTCTTGGAAGAGCGAAATAGGTTTTTCAAAAAACCCATAGAGTGATTGTCCTTCGGTTCAGCATGATAGCAAAAGAGCCATCTGCTTATTATTCTTCACAAACTTGCACGGCTTTCTTCCAAGAAGCCCAGCATCGCATCGCAGGTAAAAATCCATTTTCCAGCTAATTTCGTACTAGATGTGTATCTTCCTGCGTTTGATACATCTGAAATTCGGCCGGAAATCTGCCCCACGCAGGACTTAAAATAGAAGCAAGGGTGCAAGAACAATATGCTGATCAAGAAGCCAGGCGACATACCTTCATCGGAGATTACTCCCAAATCGACCTTTCTGACCCGGCGCAAGTTTATTGCCGGTGCGGCTGCGGCGGGTACAGCTTTGGCGAGCGGCTTTTATTTGCGCGAACACGTCGACAGCTCTGATATCGTCCACGCTGAAGGCCAAAAACTGAGCGGCATTGTGAAAAGTCCACTCAGCACTTCAGAGTCGCCCACCTCTTTCAAGGACATCACGAATTACAACAATTACTACGAGTTCAGCACGGACAAATATGAGCCGAATGGGTTGTCAAAGAATTTCCGCACGCGGCCGTGGACTGTCGCCATTGACGGAATGGTGAAGAAGCCCAAGAAGCTTGATATCGATGCCATCATGAAGCTGGCCCCGCTTCAAGAGCGGATCTATCGGATGCGTTGCGTCGAGGGCTGGTCAATGGTCATTCCCTGGGTTGGGTTCCCCCTCAGCGCTCTAATCAAAGCGGCTGATCCGCTTCCCAGCGCAAAATTTGTCGCGTTCCAGACTGTCCTCGCGCCAGACCAGATGCCCAACCAGAAACGCCCTGACGTGCTGGATTGGCCCTATGTTGAAGGTCTGCGCATGGATGAAGCCATGCATCCGCTGACGATCATGGCTGTAGGCTTGTATGACGAGGTTCTGCCCAACGTTGACGGCGCGCCTTTGCGTCTGGTCGTACCCTGGAAATATGGATTCAAGGGCATCAAAGCGATTGTGAAAATCAGCTTCACAAACGTCATGCCGCCAACCACCTGGAACAAAATGGCGTCGGACGAATACGGTTTCTATTCCAATGTGAATCCGCAAAAAGACCATCCGCGCTGGAGCCAGGCCAGCGAGCGCCGCATTGGCGAGTTCCGTAAGCGCCCGACCCTGATGTTCAATGGCTATGGAGACCAAGTGGCAAGTCTTTATTCCGGCATGGATCTGCAGAAAAATTACTAATGAAGCCGCCGCCGGAAAAGTTCGTCCGCCCATTAAAAGTGCCGGTGTTTCTCCTCTGTCTTGGGCCGGCCTTTGTGCTCACATGGAAGGGATTTCACGATGGCCTGGGCGCGAACCCCATTGACGTAATCACGCGAACCACCGGCAGGTGGACGCTCACTTTCCTGCTGATCACGCTCAGCGTCACGCCAGTACGAAAATTGAGCGGCCTGACCTGGCTGATCCGCTATCGTCGAATGCTTGGCCTCTTTGCCTTCTTTTATGGCTCACTGCATTTGATGACCTACGTCTGGCTGGACAAATTTTTTAACGTGCATGAAATGCTGCACGATATTGCCAAGCGCCGCTTCATCACTGCCGGAATGACGGCTTGGTTCCTCATGTTGCCGCTGGCCCTCACTTCGACTACCGGCTGGATTCGGCGTATCGGCGGCAAGCGATGGCAAAGACTGCACCGTCTTATCTACTTGAGCGCCGCTGCCGGTGTGATTCATTTCGTATGGCTGGTCAAAGCCGACTTGCGCCAACCTTTGATGTACGGCGCAATACTGGCTGCGCTTCTGACTTATCGAGTGATAGCCTGGCTGGTAGCGCGAGTGCGAGCGCGAAGGATGCTGGCCGCGCAACAAGCGGTTCGCGCGTAAACATTCCTGCGAATGGCGCTCAAGCCTAGAAACACCAAAGCGCATCCCGATCAACTCGAGATGCGCCTTCGTTATTTAAATTCTATTTCGATCAGTGGAAATTCAGCCTGATCGTCGTGGATTGTTCAATTGGCTGGCCGTTGAGCTTGGCCGGCTTGAATATGTACCCCATCACCGCTTCAAACGCAGCGTCCTTAAAAACCGGCTGGCCACTTAGGTATTTCGGATTGTGTGGTTTGCCGTCTTTTCCCACCGTGACTTGCACGACCGCCGGACCAGTTATGCCGCGCGCTCTGGCAATGGCTGGATAAACCAGCGGCCCAGTCCTGATGACCTGCAAAGGTTCAAGTTGCGATTGCTCAATTGCCGCAGCCGAAGGAGCTGCAGAACTCACCGGACGCGCCAGGTTTGATAAAGGCGCTGCCGTGCTTCCGCTGTCTGCTGTGAATGATGGCGCGACTTCCGGCGTTGCTGCGGCTGAATTCTGCCGCGCTATTCTCGATGTCCCAGCGCTTCCCAGTGTCGCCACGGTTACCGCCTTTTCCGCCGGAGCTGATTTTTCGGCCTGCGCTGAACTCTTCTCTTCAGCTCTTTTCTCTTCAACTCTCTTGGCAGATGGCTTCTCCGCTACAGGCCTTGCGGGTGGCATGGAAATTGTGCTCGGAGCGGAGGACGATGAAGTAGTCGCATTCGCGCCCGATGAAGCTGGTTGCGTGCTGGCCGGCGACACAGGGTTTTCCGCAGATACGTTGGCGGCTTCTTGCGTCTGCTGGGGCGCTGCCGCCTTCGGCTTCTGCATTTTGAGGAAGGCGAATGTTGACGCGGCTGCGATCACCAGCACCGCGACCACTCCAATTATCATGAAGTGGTTGCCGGGCTTCTTTTCTTCCGCGGCCATTGAGTCAAACGTGCCAAAGTTTGCTCGCGGAGCGGCCTCGGCACGCTTTTCTTCTTTTCTGGTCGGCATTGCCAGTGGAACCACTTCCAATGGCACGCTCTTGATAGGTTCAATCCTGGCCGGAGCCGCAGCAGCGGCGCGCGGCCCCGACGATGAAGGCTTGATCACAACGGCTGGTGGAGCTGCCTGCGGCAGAGGTGCTTGCGTCGTTGCCGTCGGAACCACTACAGGCTTTGCTGTGATGGTAGGCGCTGCCGGCTTAGGCGCTTCAGTGTGCGGATTCTCTTCGCGGGCGCGGCGCTCTTTTTGCAGCAACGCTGAAATCTGGTCGCCCATGGTTTTTAATACGGCGACGTGCGTGATGGTAAAGGCATGCGGTGTTGGTGCAAATGCGGCCAGCACTCCAACTACCCGGTTCTCTTCCCGGATGGGCGTCACCACCATGGACCGAATGCCCAGGGCCCGGATTGCGGCCGTATCGACTCGCGTATCAGTCTCGCAGTCGTCACAACGCAGCTCTTTGCCGGTCTGTATGCAGAGTCCAGTAAAGGTGCCTTCAACGCGCAGCGCCGCGCCAACTTCCGGCGCGCTGGATCCGCTACGTGCGCGGCAAACAATCTCATCGGCGTTGCCTTCGCTCAGTGCGATGGCCACTCCGGAAGCGTTTGTGAAGGCTTGGGCGCGCTGCGCCACTATCGCCAGATCGTCCGGCGAGGCGCCGCGAGCTCTCTTGCTGGCGGTGCTGTTAGCAGTATCTGAAGCTTGGGTTGCCATGTGTACGCCGTCCCTCAAAATCTAAGTTTTGTTTTTCTTCGATATCGTCCGGAAACTTCCCTGCTCAATGCCCCAGAAGCCGCACCAGATAAAACCTCTCGATGCGTCTATAAAATCGTGCGCCATTCCTGCCGTGGCTCGCACTGAGCAGGATTGCTAAAACTTAAAATCTGCTATCAAAAAGCTGGTGGTTAAAAAACGCTGGGATAAAAACTCACCGATCCGCGAACCTTTAGACGTGGGCGTTTCTTTTGCCGGTTACGCGTTGCGTGGGGGACTCGCCTTAGAGGCGAGGGGGATAGACGCGTGCGGCGTCGAGCAGCCTGTCTTTACGGCCAGACCCGTTTTGTTTTGTCACCACCGTTGTTAGAAGTCTGCACGGCCACCGGACGTGCTGCATCCGAAACGCCAGCCGCGCTGCCGCCTTCCAGGATGCGGGCTGCCACACGCAACGCTTCAATCTCCGCGTTCAAACCAGAGATCTGCGCCTGGAAAATGGCGATTTGGTTTTCTTTCTCTTTTATCGCGTCATATATATTGTTCATGGTTTACCGGCCTCAGGCGCGAATATAGCAACAACTGTTCGAATGTCAACCGGTACCCAGGTACACACGTTCAGTGATATACCTTAAAAATCAACGCGTTAGTACATGGTCTTCAGCAACGCGCCTTCTATGATCATTTCTATGAAACATGGGCAAAAACCGGGTAAAACCGGCAAAACCCTAAGTTAGCGATTGTAGGTATGTCCTATCGCTGATCTGTTTCCCAATCTGGAACTAGCGGTTACCTTCGTAACCTTCTTTGTGGAGCTCTTGGGCACAAATTGCATGTCATCTAGAAACTATCGTCCGATCCAAAGGCAGCCAAGCGGACGCAGTCAGGCCGAGGATTTCAGCTCCCATGTTGTCCGAGTGGACACCATCAAAATCGCAATGGACTCGCAAAATAAGAGTCGCTTAAATTCGCAAGTCGGATTGCGGTTTGTTATCAAAAGGCCGCATATCGTGACGAACCGTAATTCCGCGTCACATTTGGCAAAATTTGTTTATTTCCAGCTGGACGTATGGAGAAAAAGGGCTAGAATTCTCCGCGTCTTCCGGTTCTTGCATTCAGCGACACTGGAGTGCGCTGTTGCTCTGACCTTGGAGAGGGAGACGCAGCTCGACTCTAGGAGGTCCTTCAATGAAGCATTTACAACGGTTCTGTACGCTCGCATTCTTATGTTGCTGTTTGCCATTGGCTCTGGCAAACGCGCAGAGCGCATCCAGCGCACAAATCTCGGGTACCGTGGTTGACCCGCAAGGAGCGGTTGTTCCAGGCGCCAAAGTAACCGCAACAAATCAGGCCACAGGCACAGGTCGTTCAGTCACAACCACCTCAACCGGCAACTACGTGATTCCTAACCTTCAACCAGGCACGTATGACGTTGCTGTCGACTCAAAAGGCTTCGCGCCGGGTTCAACCAAAAACATCGTGCTAAACCTCGGCGACCAGAGAGATCTCGGGTTCAAGTTGAATGTGGCGGGATCCACGGAAAGCGTTGAAGTAACAACCACCGCACCGCTCATCGAATCAACCAAGACGGATGTCTCAACTAACATTACCAACCTCGACATGGAGAGATTGCCCACGCTTGCAGGAGCTACCGGCACGGTCAATGATTACGCGCAGCTCGCACTCACAGCTCCCGGCGTAAAGTCTGATACCAGCGGCTTGACGACCGATCTCATTGCTCCAGGGTCCATCAATAATCGCGGCAATCTCTATAACGTGGATGGCGCCAATATCACTGACCAGCTCGTTTCTGGACGTGACAGCACAGGTGCTTCCATTGACGAAGTCCAGGAATTTCAGGTACTGACCAACAACTACAATGCCGAATACGGTCAGGCCACAGGTCTGGTTCTAAATGTTGTGACTAAGTCGGGAAGCAACGGCATCCACGGCGATGGGCACATGTATTTCCGTGGAAGAAACCTGGCTGCTTCCGATCCTTTTTACAATGCAGGATTTATCGATCCTAGAACAAATCTTGTGGCTGATGATCGTTGCCCAAACAATGGAATCAGCGGTGATATCTCCGGATGTCCCCGCGCTCCCTTCCATCGCAAGGAAGGTGGCTTCACATTGGGTGGTCCCTTCAAGAAGGACAAGCTGTTCTGGTTTACCAGCTTTGAAATGAGCCGCCAGGGCGTTCCTCTCACGTTGACTCCTCCAGCAGAGCTTGGCGGCAATGTTACCGTGCAGTCGCCCGTCAATAACCTGCTCTACTCCGCAAAAATTGACTACCACATCACAGACAAGCATCTGTTGACAGCGCGCTACGCAGTGGACCGCTTGCGCGATGCCAACGTGATTGTCAGACGGGAACAAACATCACTCCAGATGGCCTTACCAGCAGCACCATTAACAATGCCAGTGTCAATGTAGGCTTGATATCCTCGCTTTCCTCAAACCTGACGAATGAAGCCCGGTTTGTTTTTTACCGCTTTGTCACGGCGACCTCTGATGCCACCGACGCTCCCGGAATCATCCACACGGACCTTGGCAATGCGACAACAGGCGCTGACTTCTGCTGCCCACAAGGCGGCTTGCAGAAGCGCTTCCAATACATCGACAACGTTACCTGGACCCACGGGAACCACACGTGGAAAACCGGTTTCAATATCAGCTACTATCCCTGGAACTCGCTCTTCCCACAATTTCACTTTGGACAATACACGGCAAGCGGAACTGGAACGCCGACTAATCCCTTTGTTCCCACCAGCTTGACTATTGCGTTTGGCCCGGGCGAAGTCACATCCAAGGACAATATTTACGGCTTCTACCTGCAGGACACGTGGAAAATCACTCACAAGCTGACCATGAACGCCGGCTTGCGGTATGACTTTGAAGCCGGCGCATTCAAAGGCGGCAAGATCCCCGGCCCTAACGGCACCTGCTTCCAGGGCAACGGTCTGATTTCAGCCTGCTCATCTGATGGAAACAACTGGCAGCCGCGTTTAGGCTTTACATATGCTCCATGGGACAAGACGCTATTCCGTTTGTCCTTTGCCGAGACAACGATGCTCGCCTTTAACAACGTAGTGCTTGACTCGCTCAACTTTGACGGCACGACGCTGAATACTGTTACGCTCGATCCCGGCAATCCTCCGACAGGATTCACGGGCCCACAAATCCAGGCCTTCTTGAATGCAGCTTTCCCCAACTTGCCAAGTACGGCAGCTCTGGCGCCTTTTGCTCCGAATCCTGCTGGACCGTTCGGTCGCGTACGACCTATCTCACCCAATCTGAAGAATCCTGAAATGCGTTCTGTAAATTTCGGTATTGAGCACCAGTTCACCAATACCTTGAAGGCAGGAGTTCAGTACATCGGTCAGTTCGGCTTTGGTTTATTTGGCGAGCGTGACACCAACGCACCAATTCTGAACGCTGATCCAAACCATCCTGGGTTCTTTTTCTTCGGCCAGCGCCCGATTCCCGATCTCTTCGCAGCGGTCAGGACAAATGAAAACTCGCGTACCTCGCACTACAACGGCATGCTGGTCAGCTTGAACAAAAATTTGTCTCATCATGTCCAGTTCAATGCCAGCTACACGTGGTCGCACGCTCTTACCTCTGGCGAAGACTTCTTTGGTCTTTCCGAGCCGGGTGATTTCGTCAACAGCAGGCCCGAGCTGGGTCCTGCCTTTAACGATATACGCCATGCCGTCAATATGGGTGTGGTCCTGGATTCAGGCAAAATGTTCTCAAACCATTTCATGGGAGCTTTGGGCAATAACCTGGGTCTGAGCTGGGTCGGCCAATTGCAATCCGGACGCCCCTATCCTCTTTCAACAGGTACTGCTCCGTTCGGCGGCAGCGCCAGATTCTTTGGCGCTGGTAGCGAAACACAACAGCGGCCTAACGTAGGAGCAGATGGAACCATCAACACGTCTGGGATCGCTTCCTTCGACGGCGGCACCGCACTGTTTGGTCCCGGCGCGGTAGCAGCTTGCATCACGGCAGGGCTCCCCGCGTCGCAATGCCAGTCGATTCAAAACGCATTTGCGCCGCCTGCCGGCGTAACTTTCACCGGCGCAGTTGATGCCGTTACCGGCGAACCTGTTACATTCTCAAAAGTTAACGGAGATTTGGGCAGAGATGCCGCACGGGGATCACCGTTCTACAAGTTCGACGCCTCTCTGCACAAAGACATCACGATGCCCAGATATGAGAATATCAAGCTGGAACTTCGGTTTGATGCCTTTAACGTCTTCAATCACACGAACGCAACTTTGTTCAACACAAATGACGTATTGAACGTCATGTCTCCTTCCGTAACCAATGCCCTAAGTACCGATCCATTAAATCCACCTACGGTCAATGCTGACTTCTTCACTTGCACGGGCTGTATGCGCCCCAACGGCACTTACGTTTGAACCAACGGAAAGACCTTGACGCTGGCTGATCTTCAAAAAGGTGGCAAGATCGGTTGGTCGCCGTTTAACACTCTGGGCAATCCAGGATCGGATGACGGACCACGCAAACTTCAACTCTCATTCCACGTTCGCTTCTAACCGCACACGTGCATAACAAAAGGCGGGCCTTCGGGTCCGCCTTTTACATTTCCGTCGCGACAATTAAATTCCACTTGCTCTTGCTTTCGTCACCGTGAGCTTCTTGATCTCGGTTTGCCACACCGCAAGCAGGGCACTCCCAATCAGCACCAGCGCCAGGCAAAGTCCCAGCCACATGCCCACTGCTCCCATCTTCAGCTTGAAGCAAAGAAACGCTCCCAGCGGAAGGCCTATCACCCAATAGCCAATAAAATTGGCCAGCATGGGAATGCGGGTGTTACCAGCGCCTCGGAGCGCTCCCGTGGCAACAACCTGTAATCCATCGAATAACTGGAAAACTGCCGCCACCAGCAGCAACGTTGCTCCGGCATTCACCACGTCGGATTCAGGCGTGTACAGGCGCGCAATCGGCCTTGCGAAGAAAAACAACGCCAGCCCTGAGCACGACATGAAAAGCGCGCCAAAGAAGATTGCCATCCATCCCGACCGGGCAGCGGCATGAGTATCCATTACGCCCATAGCATGACCCACTCGCACTGCGGCGGCGGAGCAAATGCCCAGCGGGACCATGTATGTGAAGCTGGCAACGTTCAGGGCAATCTGGTGTCCCGCAAGCTGCACCGCCCCCAGCTTGCCGATGAGAAAAGTCGCCATGGCAAAAGCCCCGACTTCCAGTAAAAGCTGCGCCGCAGCCGGAAGCCCCAGCCGCAGAAGCAGCCGAACCCTTTCCAGTTCAAGTCTGCGCGAAGCTCTCCACAACCCGCTGGATCGCTTGCGGTCATAGTAGACCGCTGCTATTGCCAACACCACGACCATGTATGTCCGAGAAATACAGGTGGACCATCCGCTGCCCGCCACACCAAACGCCCGCGCGCCAAGATGTCCATAAACCAGCACCCAGTTCCCTGCCAAATTCACCAGGTTCGCGGACACCAGGGCAAAAACCACCGGCTTTACGATATGCATGGCCTGCAGGTATCGGCGCAAAGCGAAATAGAGCACAAGCGGCAGCGTGCTCCAAACCAGCGCCTTCAAAAATGGCACAGTAGCATTAATCAGGGCGGGTGCAAGTCCTGCATGGCTGAAAACCGGAAGACACAAAAGTATTGACCCCATCAAAATGGGCGAAAGAATGCACGCCAGATAAAGAGCATTCCACATGGTGCGATGGCACTCTTCCAGCCGCCCTGCGCCATACGCCTGCGCCACCAGCGTATCCATGCCAAGCATTATTCCGCTGCCAAAAATTCCCACGGTATAAAACAGCGTGCTGCCCAGGCTTACCGCGCCAATCGCGGTAGCGCTGTCTGGCAGGCGGCCCACCATTACCGTGTCAGTAAATGACATGGCCAGCCATCCCAGTTCAGTAAGCGCAAGCGGCGCAGCCAGCCGCAGCATGGGACGAAATTCCTGACCTATCTCGCGGGTTTCCACTAAACGATTTAAGCACACCCATCCAGCGCGCCAGATGACCTCATTTGCGATGGAGCTATTGGGAGCAGGCCGTATCTGTGAACGGCCACGACAGCAGGAAAGTTGTTCTTTTTAGCTTAAATCAGTTAACGGTATACGGTTCCACATCAGGATAATCTTCAAGAATGGCGTGATAACCGGAAAGAATTTGGGTAGGATTTTTGACCGCGCGGCGCAGCTCAAATCGGACATCGTGCTTACATTGCCGGCAAATCGGGAACCGCTGGCCCTCCAGCAGAGTAGCCTCATGCATCAGACGGTGCGAGTCGTGCGTCACTCTGTAAATTCCGCTTTCCGGTACCACATCTCCCGGACGATATTTTTTTCGCACGAATGGGTCCTTGGTCAAAGGTCGATTCGCCGCTTTCAGGAATCGCTGTAGATATTAAAAGATTTTTAATGACCATGACAAGGCCACTGTACCAACGGAGGTGCCTTGTTTTCCACTTGGTCAATGCAAAGCTCTATTTCGTGTATTTGTGCAATTGAACGAGTCACTGTGTGTGATATCAGCCGCATCCGGTATAATCCACCAAAAATCAGGCTCAATTTAGTCCAAAATATTCATGGCCAAAATACTGTCGGTTGCTTCCAATGAAGTCCTTAAGACAACTCGCCAATTGCTGCTGGAACATAAAGGGTTCTCTGTGTGTTCTGCGCTGACTTTGGCAGAGGTAGAAGCTTTAAGTAAGAAGGAAAAAGTGGATTTGGCCCTGATCGGCCATGGATTTCATGGCCCAGTAAAACGCAGGATCGCCCAGACCGTAAACCAGTATTATCCCGGTCTACCGATTCTGGAAATGTGCTTCCATTCGCCTGAAATTCCAGGCGCCGATTTTATTTTAAGTGACTCGCCCAGCGAGTTGATTACCGCCATTGGCCTTGTGCTTGCCGGCCGGCGGGTCCGCGGATTCACCGAGTAGCCTTGTGGTAATCGCGCAACGCCATTTTTTTACGATTGACACATCTGCGGCAGGTTCGCTAGCATAGCCGCACATGATCTCCTTCGCACATCGCCATCATCACCATTACGCGGCGAACGTGTCGGCGGAGGCCTGTAGGAGTTAAATACAGCGCACTTATAAGAATCAAGGCCCGCCGGCAAAGTCGGTGGGCCTTTTGTTTTGGGAGATAAAGCGTAGGCCCGAGCAGCGAGCCCGGCTTGCGTGGCGAGCTGCTTGCCTCAGGAACAGAAAAATCTTGGTACGGGCCTTACTTATGAGCGGTTTTGGAGCGAAGCGACATGAAAATAGATTTTGACAAAATGGATGGACTGGCCCCTGCCATTGTGCAGGAAGACTCCACAGGCGAGGTGCTGACGGTGGGATTCATGAACCCTGAGGCTTACTCACGCACGGTGGAATCCGGCTACGTTACGTTTTACTCTCGCACCCGGCAAAAGCTGTGGATGAAAGGCGAGACTTCCGGCAACCGTTTACGCGTGATTTCCGCCTTTACTGACTGCGACCGTGACACGGTTCTGCTCCGCGTCCATGTGGAAGGCGATGGCCTAGTCTGCCACACGGGGACGAAGTCTTGTTTCACTGAGCCGCTTTTGATCAACACCGCGGAGACTTCACGATGAAACTGCGCGTCGGACTGCCCAAAGGAAGTTTGCAGGACTCCACCATTGCCCTGTTCAAGCGCGCCGGATTGAACGTTTACACCAGTAGCCGTTCGTACTTTGCCGCTACTGACGATCCTGAAATTGAGTGCATGTTGATCCGCGCGCAGGAAATGGCGCGTTATGTTGATCACGGGGCGCTCGATTGCGGGCTTACTGGCAAAGACTGGGTCGTGGAGAGTGGTCTGGAATTACAGACCGCGGCCGAGTTGACCTATGCTAAGCAAGGGCTCGGCAAAGTGCGATGGGTGCTTGCCGTGCCGGATGATTCAGCGTTCAAGAAGGCGGAAGACCTGGCCGGAAAGATCATCGCAACGGAGTTGGTAAACGTGACGCGCCATTTCTTTGCTACCCGCAACGTCCCGGTAAAAGTTGAATTTTCCTGGGGCGCGACGGAAGTAAAACCGCCCACGCTGGCTGATGCCATCGTAGAGATCACTGAAACCGGCAGCTCGCTTCGCGCCAATCGTCTGCGCATTATTGAAACCGTGATGGAATCCAGCACACAGCTCATTGCTAATAAGATCGCGTGGGCCAGCGGCGAGAAACGCCACAAGATTGAAAATCTTGCTCTGATGCTCTCAGGCGCTATCTATGCCCAGGGCCGCGTCGGCCTGATGCTCAATGTCCGCAAACAGGATCTCCCTGGTGTCCTCTCTGTGCTGCCCGCACTTCAGAAGCCAACCATTTCTACTTTGAGCGACGGAGAGTGGGTGGCGGTGAATACAATTATTGAGGAATCTACTGCGTGGAAGATTATGCCCCAACTAAAAGCCGCTAAGGCCGAAGGTATCGTTGAGTATCCTTTGAACAAGGTGGTGCTCTAATGCGTACGCTGCGCGGCCGCAAAGCTGAGGCTTTTGTACGAAAGCTGGAACAGCGCGGCAGCGTTGACTTGGCTCGCGTGGAAAGAACCGTTGGCCGGATCGTGGCCGATGTCCGCAAAAACGGCGACAAGGCTTTGCGCCGCTACGCGGAAAAGCTGGACGGCCTGGGAACAAAGCAGCCTCTCCGCGTTCCCGAAGCAGAGCTTGAGCAGGCCTGGAACACAGTATCGGATGACTTCAAGCAGGCTTTGAAGACAGCCGCCGGCAACATCAGACAGTATTGCGAATGGCAGAAGCCGCAGCAATGGCGCAATGTGGTGGCTCCGGGCATAAATGTGGGTCAGATCGTGCGGCCATTGCAGTCTGCCGGCTGTTACGTTCCCGGCGGACGTTATCCCCTGCCCTCGACCATGCTCATGACCGTGATTCCCGCTCAGGTAGCGGGCGTTCAGGAAATCCGCGTGGTATCGCCTAGGCCGGCGCCGGAAACACTGGCTACCGCCCACTTTCTTGGCGTGCGTGAGTTTTACAGAATCGGCGGTGCGCAGGCCATTGCCGCGCTGGCCTATGGAACACTGACAGTCCCTAAAGTGGACAAGATCGCTGGTCCAGGCAATCTCTTTGTAACCGCCGCAAAAAAACTTGTCGCCTTTAATTGCGGCATCGATTTTCTCGCTGGACCAACTGAGGTTCTAATTGTGAGCGAACGAGGCGATCCCCGTTTCATCGCTGCTGACCTTGTTGCCCAGGCAGAACACGATCCTGATACGCTGGCCGTTTTCATCACATCGTCGGACAAGTTGGCGGAAAAGGTGGCTACCGGAGTAAAGCTGGCCGCCGCACAAAATGAGATCGCCAAGACTTCTGTCAAAGATAACGGCGCAATCCTCGTGGCCGATTCCCACGAGCAAGCGCTGGAGTTCGCCAACCGTATTGCCGCCGAGCACATCACCGTGAGCGAAGAAGACCTGGCGCACATCAGTAATGCGGGATCGATCTTCATCGGCGACTATTCTCCGCAGGCCGCGGGAGACTATGCCTCAGGCCCCAATCATGTGCTTCCTACGGGCGGTGTGGCCCGCTTTCGTGGTGGACTTGGCGTCCAGGATTTTGTTAAGACAATCTCTGTCCAGCAGCTTTCACGCGATGGGCTGGGTCGCATCGCTTCCGCTGTAATCACGCTGGCGGAAGCCGAAGGCCTGAAGGCACACGCAGAATCTATTCGAGTGAGGTCAGCAAATGCTTAAAGCGCGCCAGTGCGTCCGCGAGATGCGCGAATATCATTCTCCGCTCAGCAGTCCCACAACTGAACTCCGCCTGGACATGAATGAGAGCACCACGGGCTGCTCACCGCGCGTTCTTGCCAAGCTGAACAGCATGGATGCGCGCACGCTGGCGCAATATCCGCGACGCGAGGCTGGAGAAAAACTTGTAGCCGATCTTCTAGGCGTCGCGCCACAGCAGCTTCTGCTGACCAATGGGGCGGACGAGGGTATTGATCTTCTTTGCCGCGCGTATCTGGAGCCGCAGGATGAAATCGTCGTCGTGGTTCCGACATTCGCCATGTATGAAGTATTTGCCCAAATGGAACACGCAAAAGTCATACGTGTACCTGCGGGACCAGAGTTCAGCTTCCCGCTTGATCGCGTGCTGAATGCTCTGACGACCAAGACACGGATCGTCGTCATCTGCAATCCAAATAATCCTACTGGCATCGACGTCCCCCGCTCCGACATTATGCAAATTATCCAGGCCGCACCTGATGCCGCTATTCTGCTGGACGAAGCGTACTTCGACTTTTACAAACAAACCATGCTCGACCAAGTGGGCAAGCTGCCGAATCTGTTCATAGCCCGCACATTTTCCAAAGCTTATGGGCTGGCTGGCATTCGGCTGGGCGTGATGATTGGCGATCTGGAACAAATGTCAGTCTTGCGGCGCATGGCTTCTCCTTTCAACGTGAATGCGTTTGCCATGGAATGCATGGCTGAAGCTCTGGCAGACCGCCAGTTCGTTGCCGACTACGTTGCGCAGGTCATCGCCAGCCGGGAATGGCTGGGCAAGGAATTAGAAAAGCTCGGTTTCAAGTGCTGGCCCAGCCATGGCAATTTCATCTTGTGCCGTTTCGGTGAAGAGAAAAAAGCCATTCTTGAAGCATTGCGCGCGCGCGGGATTTCGCTGCGCGACCGTCCTGATTGCGAAGGATGCGTCCGTATCACCATCGGCAAGCAGCAGGAGATGGAGGGGTTGATTGCCGAACTCAAGCAGGTACTCTCTCAACTTCCGGCGAACCAGGCAGCGCGATGAGAAAGGCTTCTATTAATCGCGTCACTACGGAGACGCGGATCAAGCTAACGTTGACTATCGAGGGCAGCGGCCGTTATGAGGTTTCTACCGGCATCCGATTTCTTGATCACATGCTGGAACTTTTTGCCCGCCATGGCGCGTTCGACCTGAAACTAAAAGCCACTGGCGATCTCGACGTGGATCAACACCACACCGTGGAAGACGTGGGCATCGCGCTGGGTGAAGCGTTCCACAACGCGCTGGGAGATAAGCGCGGCATCATGCGCGCCGGATATTTCCTGATGCCCATGGATGAGACACTGGGGCTGGCTGCGATTGACTTTAGCGGACGCGCCGCCGCAGTAATAAACACGCAAGTCAAGACGCGGCTGGTAGGCGATCTGCAATCGGAGCTGGTGTACGACTTCTTTGAAGGCTTTGCTCGCGGAGCGCGCGCTAGTGTCCACCTAAAAACCGTCTATGGACGCTCCAACCACCACAAGATTGAAGCGTTGTTCAAAGCCTTTGCCCGGGCGTTGCGCGTGGCGTGCTCACGCGACAAGCAATTAGCCAGAATGCTGCCGAGTACCAAGGTCCTTTTATGATCGCGATTGTGGATTATGGCGCGGGCAACATCAGTTCAGTGAAAAAAGCGCTGGAGCATCTGGGTGCCGAGACGCAGGTGACCTCCGATTCTTCCGTGATCGCTGCTGCCGAAAAAATTATTATGCCAGGAGTCGGCCACTTCAGCCGCTGCCAATGGCTCAATGAAAAACTCCGCGCTCCGGTTCTCGATGCCATCAAGAGCGGCAAGCCGTTTCTGGGGATTTGCGTCGGCATGCAGTGGCTTTTCAGCGGCAGCACTGAAGCGCCGGAAACGCCTGGGGCTGCTCTCTTCGGCTGCGAGTGTTCTCGCTTCCCTACTTCAGTAAAATCGCCGCACGTCGGCTGGAACCAATTGGAAGTTCGTCCCGGATCGCACCTGCTCCAGGGCGTGAACAGCGGAGCATTTGTCTATTACACCCACTCATATCGCGCGCCGGTGATTGCAGAGACGACGGCCTGCACAAATTATGGCGGCGCTTTTTCTGCCGCGGTGGAACGAGATAATGTTTTTGGGGTGCAGTTTCATCCGGAGAAATCCGCGGAAGCGGGATTGAAGGTCCTGGAGAACTTTTGTGCCCTCTGAGCCGCTCCATTCCAGCAAGCTAAGCTCCGGCTTGTCGAGGGCTCCGTGCCTGGCAAAGCGCATCATCGCCTGTCTTGACGTCGATGCAGGACGCGTCGTTAAAGGCATTCAATTCCAGCAGTTGCGCGATGCGGGTGATCCCGCTGAACTGGCCTTTGCACATGCGTCAGCCGGAGCCGACGAGATTGTGCTGCTCGATATCACTGCAACCGTGGAGGGCCGCAAGACACTGGCAGAAAGCGTGCGCCGCACAGCCCGCAATCTGTTTGTGCCGTTCACTGTTGGCGGCGGTATTCGAACGCTTGAAGATGCTGCACGAGTCTTTGATGCCGGGGCGGACAAGGTAAGCATCAACTCGGCTGCGCTCGCCAATGCGTCTCTTATCGGCGAGATCGCCGGGCGCTTTGGCTCGCAGGCAGTCATTGTTGCCATTGACGCCCGTCGCGGAGCTGGTTCGGCTGATACAGCTGAGGTGTTCGTTTCTGGCGGACGTGCTGCTACCGGCAAGAAGGCGCTCCAGTGGGCGCGTGAAGCAGAAGAGCGTGGTGCGGGAGAAATCCTCCTCACATCCATGGATCGCGACGGCACTGGCCTGGGCTTTGACTGCGAGCTTACCTCAGCCATAGCTTCATTGGTTTCAATTCCGGTAATTGCTTCAGGCGGCGCGGGCAACGCAGAGCATTTTGTTGAAGTCTTTTCCGCAGGCCACGCCGACGCGGCTCTGGCGGCTTCGATATTTCATTTTGGTACGCACGCCGTGGCTGATCTGAAACAGACGCTTCTAAGGGATGGCATTCCCATGAGGTGGCCGTGCTGATTCCTTCCATTGATCTTATGGGCGGCAAAATCGTGCAGCTTGTTCAGGGTGAAAAGAAAGCTCTGGAGTTTGACGATTTTGAATATTGGATTGAGCGCTTCTCCACTTTCCCGCTGGTTCAGTTGATCGACCTCGACGCAGCCATGGGTCGGGGCAGCAATCGTGACCTGATCGCCATGATCTGCAAGCGGCTTCCCTGCCAGACGGGAGGCGGCATTCGTGACGTTGCACGCGCCAGCGAATTGCTGGCTGTTGGCGCCAAGCGCGTAATTTTCGGGTCGGCGCTATTGAGGGATGGCACGATCAATACCTCGCTGGCTGCCAAAGCCGCAGAAACTCTCGGCGAAGAGCATTTAATTTTTGCGATTGACTCGCGCAAAGGCAAGGTCGCCATACAAGGCTGGAAGGAGAGCACTGCCGTCTATCCTAAGGACATGATCCGTACACTTGATCCATATTGCAGCGCATTTCTTTACACGCATATCGATACGGAAGGAACGATGACGGGGTTCCCGCTCGAGGTAGCGCGAGAATTAGCGGCTCTCACCAAAACGAGAATGATTGTGGCTGGCGGCATTCGTTCTCGCGCCGAAGTGAATGAACTCGATGCCATCGGCGTGGATGCTGTTGTTGGCATGGCGATTTATAGCGGCGCGATGCAATAGCCGTAGATTCCTTCGGGGAAACCTCAGGTATTATTGCCGCCCTGTGATGGCTTAAGGCTTCTTCCCCCGATAGAGGCCCGCAATGGCAAATGTGTAAGGTGTCCAACTCACACTGGTGAAACCAGCGGATTCCATGCGCTGCAGCATTTCCTGGGGCCCAGGAAATTTGTAGACTGATGCAGGCAGGTATTCATACGGTCCCCGGACTCCAGAAATCATTGTTCCGATCTTAGGCAGTACATTGCGGAAGTAAAAACCATACAGTTTCCCCAGCAAGCCGCCGGGTTCACTGAAGTCAAGAATACCTATCTCACCTTGGGGCTTGAGCACGCGGAAAATTTCGCTCAGGCCTGCGTCGTAATTTGCCAGGTTGCGGAAGCCGAAGGAAGAGACCACCAGATCGACACTGCTGTCTGCCAAGGGAAGATGCAGAGCGTCGGCCTCCACGGGCTGAATCCTTTTTGCACTGAATTTAGCGAGGCCGTGTTGCAGCATCTGGTGAGAGAAATCGAGCGCCAGGACTGCGGTGCTACTTTTCTTTTCGGATGCGACGGCGCGCATAGCCACGGACATATCGCCCGTCCCGGCGCACAGGTCGAGCACGCGAGCGTCGCTGCGCGAAAGAATGTGGCTGAAACTTCGGGCTGTACGTCGCCACCAAAGGCGATCAACATTCATCGACAGAACATGGTTGAGGAAGTCATAGCGCGGGGCAATCTCATCAAACATCTTCCGTACGGCCCGTGCGGCAGAACGCTCGTCTGACGTTCCAGCCGGCGTTGTCCCCTGCACGGCGCTTGAAAGATTGGCGGCCGGCTTGTCTGGATCCGCAGTGGAGGTTTTGGCCTGCTCAGGCATGATTTCTGATCATCTCCACGGCATTGCGGACAATATCCCCCCGCACGTCACTGGAAATCTTTACTTTTCCAATTTTCTGCGGAAGAACAAAATGCACAGCCCCGGCCACAGTCTTTTTGTCTGCGCCCAGGCGGCCTAAAACGCTCTGAACATCGCACGAGACTTGTGGCAACGGGCCATACAACTGCGTAGCTGCGGTGATGCGTTCCGCTGTTTCTGCATTGCATGCGCCCGAATCACGTGCAATTGTCGCCGCCGCGATCATGCCCCACGCTACCGCTTCACCGTGCAGGAAGTGTGAATAATCCGTAGCTGCTTCGAGCGCGTGACCAATGGTATGGCCGAAGTTCAGGATGCGGCGCAGGCCTGATTCCTTTTCGTCGGCGGAAACAACATCGGCCTTCACGTGGATTGAATCGCCGATCACGCGCTGCAAAGTCCGTGAATCACGGCCGAGAATTTTCTTTGGATTGCGTTCCATAAAATCAAACAGATTGTGATCGCGAATCACACCGCACTTGAGGGATTCAAAAAGACCGGAGCGGAATTCGCGATCATCCAACGTCGCCAGAATATCCGGATCGACCAGAACGGCGCTGGGCTGATGGAAAGAGCCCACCAAGTTTTTGCCGCCGCGTAAATTTATGCCGGTCTTACCGCCGATGCTGGCATCCACCTGGGCCACGACCGTGGTGGGAATCTGAACTACCGGAATACCACGCATAAAAACTGCGGCGAGAAACCCGGCGCTATCGCCTACAACGCCGCCGCCGAAAGCCACTAACAGTGACTTGCGATCAGCTTTGGCATCAACCAGGCTTTCCGCTAGCTGTTCCACAGTGTGTAGCCGCTTGGCAGGCTCGCCGTCATGCATTTCCAGGACTTCATAGGGAAGGCGGGCATCGCGCAATGATTTTTCCACCGCCTCGCCCCAATGCCGACGCACGTTGGGCGAGGTGATAACAAAGACGCGGCTGCTGGCGGATGGCAATACGCGCCGCACCTCGCGTCCAGCGCGGCGCAGCAAGCCCGCCCCTACCTGCACCAGATATCCGTTTGGCTTGGTTCTAACGCGAATCTTTTGCACTATGCTCAATGATAAATGACTCGACTCTGAAATTCTTTGGCAGCCGCTTAACATAGTGGCGGGCTGTATCTGTCGATCTTTGCTTTGGCCCCGTCAAACCGCACCACAATCTGGTTCCTCTGATACCATTTTCGCTACATGAAAAAACTTCCTTCACAGGTGGACTTCATTGTTGTCGGAGCCGGCGTCGCCGGACTGCGCGCGGCCATCTCTCTGGCTGAAGCCGGAAAAGTATTAGTGCTGGCCAAGCAAGAACTAACGGAGTCGGCCACGCAATATGCGCAGGGAGGAATCGCCGTCGCGCTCAGCGACGAAGACGAAATCAGCCTGCACCTGCAAGACACGATCAGCGCAGGTGACGGAATTGTAAAAGTGGATGCAGCTCACGTACTGGTGGAAGAAGGCCCGGAGCGCATACAGGAATTGATGGATTGGGGAACGCAGTTTGATCGCAAAGGAACAAAGCTGACGTTTACGCGCGAGGCAGCTCACAGCCGTGATCGCATTCTGCATGCCCATGGCGACTCCACTGGCCGCGAGATTGGGCGGGCTTTGCATGCCAAAGCTTCTTCGCTCAAGAATATTTCCTTCTCTGAATTTGAATTTACTGCCAGGCTTTGCCGGGATTCAGGCCGCGTCAAAGGCGTGAGCCTGATCTCCGGCGCTGGAGAATTGCACAATGTTACCAGCGGAGCAGTGTTGCTGGCGACAGGCGGCGCAGGACACGTTTACAGCAACACAACAAACCCGGCCGTTGCCACTGCGGACGGCGTTGCCATGGCGTACCGTGCCGGTGCTGAGATCAGCGACATGGAGTTTGTGCAGTTCCATCCCACGGCGCTCTACGTAAAAAATGCGCCGCGATTTTTGCTTTCAGAAGCCTTGCGTGGCGAAGGTGCTGTGCTGCGCAATTCTGAGCTGCACCGTTTCATGTCCAAGTATCATGAGGCCGGGGAGCTTGCGCCGCGCGACGTGGTGGCCCGCGCTATCGCACATGAACTGGATGTTTGCCGCCTGAAAGAACCGGTGGTTTACCTGGATTTAACTCATTTAAAGGCGGACCATATCAAAGCGCGCTTCCCTAGAATCTACGAGACGTGCCTGAAATACAACGTTGACCTTACGGTTGATGAAGTTCCGATTCGCCCAGCAGCCCACTATCTGATGGGCGGCATCCGTACCGATCTTGATGCTCGCAGCAGCCTAGCGGGACTTTATGCCGCCGGAGAAGCCGCGTGCACCGGAGTCCACGGAGCCAACAGATTAGCCAGCAATTCCCTGCTGGAAGGCCTTGTTTTTGGCGCGCGCGCGGCCAGCACGATGATCAAGGAAGCGAAGCCAACCGAACGTCCGGCAACCACAGAAGCGGAGGCGCTGAAAATTTCAGGGGCAAAAGTTGAGGTTGAACCCTTCATTCACGGTGTTCAGCAATTGATGTGGAACAAAGTTGGGATTGTGCGTTCGCGTCAGGGCTTGACAGAGGCGATAC
>JBAVLE010000344.1:0-15388 GCA_049688735.1 Candidatus Angelobacter sp.
GTGCTTGCCCTGCGAGGATTGCGACTTCCCGCGGCTGCGATGAAACAGCTACAGCAGACCGGAATCTACTGTGAACCGTCGATCTCGATTGAGCACCAACACCTGGCGCGGAAATACGTCATACGAGGTGTTGAGTCTGGCGGCGCAATCCGTCAATTGGGCCATTACGTGGGCTTTGTGGATGCAAACGGCCAGGGACTCTCCTTGCTCCAGCGAATTCATACAGTGGGGCGAAATGGCCTCCATGCTGTCCTGGTAGCGCCACAGTTGGTCCGCTTACAAATGTTCCGCAGCGAACAAACTTACGAGCTGCTGATTACAGAACACCAGTTGGAAGTGCCAGCGGAAGGCAGACGACCCGCAATGCGGAACCGGATTCTCTTCCATGGCATCCAGGGAACGTTGGCGCTGGAACTCTGGGGGAACGACATCCATTTCAGTGGCCAAGTCATTCCGGTGTTCTATTCCAGAAGCGGAGAACCGCTGCTCATTCCAGGCATGTTCCGGGAAGCGGTTTGCCGCATCACCACAGCGGCGTGCTGTATTGGGTGTCGGCACTGCCACCTCTTACAACCGGAGTCGGTAGAGCGAGGTAGCAACCCGCCAGCGGGAGATTTATGAGCGGGACTCGCTATTGTCCGAAATGCTTCCATGCGAGTGGCGAGGTCATCTACTACGCTCATCAGCAGAGCGAATGTGCGGTTTGCCACTCTACCCAACTGGAGTCCTGGCCCGAACTCGACAATCAAGTACCCAGCATTGAGCAGGTACTAGCCGATCGTGCCGCGTCGTCATGGATCAAGCAATGTCTCCGATCCGCGCTCGCGCGCGATCCAGTGGATGCGGCCAATGACGCTGAGGTGCTAGCGTGCTTGCTCGACAAAAGATGTCAAAAGATTTTCAGCGAATCCTGATGGCGTCGAAAGAAAGACTTTAGCGTTCAAGTTCAGGAGTACGACATGGCAAAGAGCATCAATAAAGTGATCCTCGTCGGAAATGTGGGCAAGGATCCAGAAGTGAAGTACACGCCGAACGGCGTTGCCCTGGCAAAATTCAGTATGGCCACCAATGAGCGATTTAAGGACAAGTCGGGAGAGTGGCAAGACCGGACTGAATGGCACAACGTTCTTGCTTGGCAGCGCTTGGCTGAGATCGTGGGCGAATACGTCCAGCATGGAGCAAAGCTTTACATCGAAGGAAAGCTGCAAACCTCAAGCTGGGAAGATCGCAACAATGGAGAGAAGAAATACCGGACTGAGATCGTCGCCCGTGACATCGTACTGCTGGGATCAAGGGAAATGGGTAGTAAGGAGGTCCGGAACAGCGCGGAAGAGGAACGAGAACAGGTCCATGCTGGCGAAATCACCGACGAAGACATTCCTTTCTAAATAAACCAAAAGCCCCATCTCCAGGCCTCGTAACAACTCAAACTCTTCCTTACAACAAGGAGCAACCATGACTGCAATAAACGGCCATGCGAACGCCTCTGCGGCCAGCCATCCTCATCGCCCGAATGAATCTGCTTCGGCGACTGCCATGCTCGGCGTGCCCACGGGCCTCCCATTGACCCCACAGAAGATCAAAGAACTGGTCGGCGAGCTGGAAGTGCCTTTCGATCCTTGCGTGATTGAATGGCGAGTGACAAACACCACCAAGGGCAACTGCAATCCACGCGGTCAGGTGATTCCCTACGCTGACCAGAGAGCCTACACTGATCGCCTCAATGCGCTGTTCAGCCCGGCGGGTTGGACGCGCGAGTACGCAGTTCATACCAGCGCCAATTTTCAGCGCGGCAAGGATCAAAGAATTGTTGCCAAGGTTTTCGTCACGTGTAATCTGACGGTTTTTGGCCTTGGTCTCCATTCGGCTACAGGTGAGGAGTGGGCGGACGACGAAAACGCCGGCACCAGCGCCGAGGCCCAGGCTTTCAAGCGGGCATGTTCTTGCTTTGGGCTTGGCCGCTATCTGTATTACTTCTCTGGAACCTGGGTGGATTTGGACGACCGGAAACGGCCGAAGACCGTGCCTAAACTGGCGGGTTGGGCGACACCTGAAGGGTGGCGGCAGGGACAGCGCCCAGCACCGGGAGTGGATCGGCAATCGTCGAAACCCGCCGCAGATGTTGTAACCCACAATGGCAGCCAAAATCGCCAGAACGAAATCGCCAGAGGCGAGCACACTGAACTCATTCGCCAGATTGAAGCAATGGCCGAGCCCTTGGGAAGAGGCATCTATCGGGGACTCCTAAAGAAAGTGGCGCGGGTTTGGAAACCCAGCCAGATCCAGGAGTCCACTCTGCTTGAGAAAATACTGGCGCAAATGCAGGCGGCAGAGCGCGGGTTAAGCCGGCTCGACGCCGCCGTGGACAAAACCGGCCCATACCAGTTGGCCGCCATTCTACGCTCAATGAATCTCAAGTCTCTCGACCAAGTGGACAATCTCGAAACCCTGCAAAAGATTGTTGTCGCACTCGAAGCGAAAGCGGACCTTGCTTCCCGAGGCTAGAGCAGTTTCTTTACTTCTAACTTTTGCCCGGACTTCTTGGCCCCGATCCTGACGCCTTAAATTCCGCTACTTGCGGAGCCCGGCAAGGCAGTTTGATCGTATGATTGATTTGACGTAATGCCTGGATATCAGGCATACTGTATGTTCAGGCAGGAGGATAAAATGGAATCGGCAAAGGTCGGGAAACGCGGTGCCATTATCGTACCCGCTCGACTGCGCAAGAGATTTGGCATCGAAGAAGGCACGCTGGTTACTGCCGAGGAGCGGGAGGACGGCATTCTCATTCGACCGGCAGTTATAGTTCCGGTGGAAAGATATACTCCTGAACGGAAAGCGGAGTTTCTGCTTTCGACGGCAACAACCCGTGCGGACTACGAGAGAGCACGAAAAGAAGCCAAAAAGCTGGGAATTGACCCCGATTCCATCCCGCACCAGCGACCTGCCTAAATGGATCGTTTATTCCTGGATACCAACATCCTGTTTTCAGCGGCTTACCGGCCTGACGCAGGTCTTCTTGATCTGTGGAAGCTGAAGAACGTAACGCTATGTACCTCTCCTTACGCCCTCGAAGAAGCGCGGATAAACCTGTCGGAAGATGGGCAAAAAGAACGGTTGACTAGGCTAGCCGCGGTTTTGGAGTTCAATGATGCCGCGCTGCAGGAACTTCCACAAGGAATCTTATTGCCTGAGAAAGATGTGCCGATTATGCTCGCCGCTATAGAAGCCCGGGCGAGCCATCTGATAACGGGAGATCTACGACATTTTGGTTTGTATTTTGGCAGAAAGATTAGCGGCGTTCTGATTATTTCACCCGGAGACTATCTCAAAAGTCGTTCCCAAAAGCCAAAGAGAAGATAATGACGGCTGAGACATTACAAGGCTCCGAAGCGGAGACTTATTCCTGGCATAATCATTTTTTATATCTACTGTGAGCCGTGAAATAATCACCACCAAAATCGAGGGCCTGGGCGACATCCGAAGCAGTAGAGGCAAGATCAACTCGTGCTGGCTGACATTCTCAGGCCGCTCTTCTCCGCGCTTCCCACCGCTTTTTCATTGCCTCACTGATCCTCTTCCTTGCTGCTGCACTTAAATGGCGCTTCCTTCCGTTGTTGGGCCTGGCTGCGATTCTGCCCTTCCCACGGCGGCGCGTGCTTCCTTGCAACGCAGCGATAGCGATATTCAGACGGTCTCTCTCAGCTTCCAATTCAGCAATGATGGCTGCAGTGTCCACATTTCTCCTCTTCTGTTTTTGACGGCCCATTGTAAACCAACAGGGATTCAAAAATGGCTCGTTCAAGGTTGTTGACAATTCCAGGCCGGTCTGTCGGAGACGCCCTCTTTGAATATCTGAAAGGACATGATTCGATGAAAGCTTCTGTCATATATCGTGCCTTGCGCGCGCTTGTCGCCGCAAAGCAGCCTGTATTTATCTGGGGAGGTCCCGGTATCGGCAAGTCGGCCATTGTGCGTCACCTGGCAGCCGATTCTGCGCTTCCAATCCAGGATGTGCGGGCGCTATTGCTCGACCCGGTTGACCTGCGTGGTCTTCCCTTCCTGGGACAAGATGGACGGTCGAAGTGGGCAACACCGGAGTTCCTCCCTCAAGGCGGATCGGGAATTCTATTTCTCGATGAACTGAACGCGGCGCCCGCGATGGTTCAGGCCGGCTGCTACCAGCTTGTGCTCGACCGCAAGCTCGGTGAATACACCCTCCCGGAAGGATGGGCGATTATCGCAGCAGGCAACCGCGATTCCGACAGGGCGGTCACGACTCGGATGCCAACGCCCCTGCGAAACCGATTCGTACACCTTGAGTTCGAGGTTGATCTGCAGGATTGGTCCGAGTGGGCCATTGAGTCTGGCATTCGGCCGGAGGTCATTGCATTTCTCCGGTTCCGGCAGGAGTTGCTCAGCGCCTTCGACCGAGACGCGAACGCGTTTCCATCACCGCGATCCTGGGAGTTCGTCTCCCGCATTCTTGACGCCGCGCCAGATCAGTCTGTCGAGCACGAGCTGTTTGCCGGAGCGGTAGGGTCCGGTGCAGCAACGGAATTCTCAGCGTTCCTGAAAACATTCCGGGAATTGCCCAACATCGATGCGATTTTGCTGAACCCGCTCAAGGAACCAGTACCAGAAAATGCGGCGGCGCAATACGCGGTTGCATCAGCTCTGGCACACTGCGCCACTGACAGCAATTTTGACCGTATCTGCACCTATCTCGGCCGCATGCCCACCGAATTCAGCGTGCTGTGCGTGCGGCACGCGTCTTTGCGCCAACCGGCTATTCGCCACACCGCCGGGTACACCAAATGGGGGATTGAGAATCACCACGTTCTCGCTTAGCTTGACACTTAAATCCCCACTTGCTCGAAATGGTCGGGATTTCGTTGGCTAAATAAGAAGTTCGAGATAATCATTCCTGTTCGGTCAAGTCCGAAATCGCTTTTGCCGCAAGGATTGGCACCAAATCCAGGACAATTTGCGGCGGGTTCTCCGTCCATGCAACTAAAGGAATACCGAAAGTCTTCGTAGCACACTGACGGACCCGCTCGACGGCCAAACGACTTTTTTCGACGCCATCGCGATCTTCATTTACGATGTATCCGCCGGCAGCGTGCAAGACCAACCCGCCCAATATCCACTTCCGTACTTGCTTGCGGTCATCTGGTTCGAGTGCCGCCAGAAGCAAATCGAGCTTTTGATCTGATACGGTATGTTCCGGTGCTTCCCTCATGTGTGGAAAGAGAGTCGATAGATAAATGCTTCGGCACCGGGATTGCCAAGGCGCTAAGCTGTCGGGCGCATACTGCCTCAGCATGGCCTGTGCAACAATTTTGGCACCGGAACCTTCGTCAGCCATCGCTTCAACTTCGTTCAAGACTCTCCTATAATCTTCGTAGTCCATCGATAGCGCCCATCTCACCGCGTGCGACAAAACCTTATTCACATGGCTCCGATCCCGGAGGAGTCGCGCGGTTTTCGCCTCGGCAGGAGTAACAATCGCGACCCTGCCCTCGAGCACCAAAGCTCGTACAATATCGACGGATGGTCCGAGTATTGTTGGGTCGGACACCTTAGGCGTTCCATCGGGCCACAAATGATAATACGTGGACAATACTCCCTGGATCGGCTTCGTGAGACGCTTGAGTTCGTAAGGTGCATCGCCCACGCGAATTTTTGGGAGCGGATCATCGCTTGAATCAAACCTTTTTATAAACTCCTTCATCTGTTCTGGACCGAAGTCAAAAAAAGTAGCCCCCCTCGAATCGACAGCAACTTTCCCCAACATTTCTTCATTGGATGAAACCCGCGAATCCTGGACTAAAAGTGCAGCGCTAGCCTTCTCATCGATTGCGACCACGGTCACCAACCGATCCGCTGTGTGAAGTAAAAACTTGGATTGCTCGATCGCCTGTAGAGCCTCTAGAGTGACCTGAGCATCTTGATCCATCTTAGTGAAGTCAAAAATACCGACCAAGATTTCAGCGAACATGCTAGTCTCCATTGGGTGCGTCTCGTGCTGTCCCGTTGCCGGATGTGTTGGCCTTTTTGATAGAACATTTAAGGTTGAGTTGGTCCATTGCCAGACAAGTACTTCATTACTCGACTTCAGAAGTTCTAACTCATTCGCTCCGAGGCCCAGTGCTCCTTCAAGTAAATCCTTGAAGAGACTCGGAAGAGTCGACGAGGTTCTGCGCCCTTTTGAAGCCTCAGGAGAGTACATGCCAAGCAAAGAGATGGGAAAAGCCGAGCAAATGAGCCTGGTGGCCATCTGTTGAAACGTTACAGGATCCAAATCCGGCAATCGGTCTAGCCATTGTTGACGGAGTCGCTTCAGAAACAAATATCCGTAAAAATAACGTGCGGCCGCCTTTGATTCCATGTTGTTTGGAAGCTTAAAAAACATGCGATCTATCGTCTCTCCCCGCGCCCTTAATTCACGGCCACGATCCATCTGTTTTGCCATGGACGTCATCAGATTCTCAACAAACTGGCGGCGCTCACTCAAATTCCTCATTAAAAGGAGGAGTTCGCCACCCTCCATAACTGCAAGATGCTCGTAATATAGCGCCTCAATAGTAACCGCGTTGGACCAACTCCAAAGCCAACCCTGTTCTCCAAACTGGAGTTCCATTTCCACGTGCATTGCAAGAGCTTCCAGCAAAGGTGACACTAGCTCGGCTGTGAGAATCACCACGGTACTGAATTCTGCGGCGTGCGCCGCACTGCTGGCGATCTCGAGCAGTAGCGTGTCAACGTCAAAGGGATCTTTTAACCCTAAGCGATTTTCATGTATTTCTTTCAAAAGGAGTATCGTCTTTCCACGAAGGTCATTAGCGCGGACAGCGAGCGCCGTGAACAGGGCGCCTAATGGCATCGTCAGCTGTGATATGTGCTCGAACTCGTGCATGAGCAACACGAGCGTTTCGTCGGAATACGGTTTGTCCAAACCGACCATGCCGCCTGGAATTCCCACCATGTCGCTAGTGGGGTACGGAAAAGCGAGGTTCCTCAGGAACAGTTCAACGGATGCACGATCTGTGGCGTCATGCAGAAACACGTTTTGAATCCCTATGTCACCGAACGGAGGCCGTCGGGACCCTCAGTCAAGACGTCAGCACTCACCATTCTGCCGAGCAGCTTCTTGACTTCGCCAAGTTTCCATTTCTTCTGAGCACTTGATTTCGCATTGAGAAAATGAACCACATCCTCGGCTTGGCTTCGACTCTTGCGACGTTGTAATGCCCGTACGACGAGATAGAGTTGAGCTGCTTCCGGCTCAAGTTTCTGAAGGTTCTTGCGAACGACGCCGAATAGGTTAACGATTGAACCAGCCGTTGTGGCGAGGTCACCAGACTGGAAAAGACTAACCAGTAATGGTACGGCAATGATTAAGGACTGCCAGATTGTCTCTTTCACATTCAAATGGTATTGGCCGCCAATCAGGACTCCAAGTTTTGAAGGATCGTCCGTCGGGGGCAGTCCGGTGGTCGATAAGCGGCCACCGCCAACCAGTGCCAGATCTACAATTGCCTGAAACACTGGAACGTTCAGCTGCTCTTCATCCACTACCGAGTGGAGGTCGTCGCGTCCAGAGAGTTCCAACAATTCCCGAACAAAACGCCGCGTGTCTGAAACGGTGATATCTCTTACTGGATCCTCGTTCTGCGGCATATGCAACTCCCGAGCCCTGGAAAGTAATCGCGGTACCCAAAACTTGGGCTGGAAAAGGAATGAAGGTACTCCGCAGCCATTTGCACCGATTGAATAATAGCGTATTTGTGTCTGGGACGGAACTCCCTCTGCTCGGTTCATGCACCATTATCGGTTAGGGTCGAGGGTCGAGGCATCCTGCTGAACCCGCTCAAGGAACCGGTACCAGAAAATTCGGCCGCGCAATACGCGGTTGCATCAGCTCTGGCACACTGCGCCACTGACAGCAATTTTGACCGTATCTGCACCTATCTCGGCCGCATGCCCACCGAATTCAGCGTGCTGTGCGTGCGCGACGCTTCCCTTCGCCAACCCGCTGTGCAACATACACCGGCATTCACGAAATGGGCCACCACCAACCACCACGTGCTTGCTTGATTCCCCAGAACGGAGGAAGTCCCAACCTATGGCTACTGCTCTGCTTCCACAAACATCCCTATTTCCGCTTGAGCTTTCCTTGCCGCCAAAAGAGGAGAGCTCTCTGTCCTCGAAGGCAATGTTGTGTACGGTCTCGATCAGCGCCTGGTCGGGCTACAAGTACGACCGCGAAGCCTCCGAAGAAATCGCCGAGATTCATGGCGCCGACAAGGATTCCGGCCGCTTCAACAAGCGGCTGCTCCCGCGCAAGGAACTGGAGGAGATCACGAAGCTCATCGGCCGGGCACGGCGCGACCATGAATTCGTCACACTCCCCTGGAGTGACAACGGATATCGCGTCCTTCCCGCTGCTGCTTACATGGACCACACACAAACCATGCGCGGACACGCGGCGGAATTCAATACCTCGATATCTCGCTTTCTGACGAGATTCGAAGAACTCGTTACAAACCAGAGCAGGCTGGGAACGCTGTTCAAGGTTGACGATTATCCGGGAATGCGCGACGAGGGCGGAAAGCTGCGCCTGTCCTTTCCCGAGGAGTTGCGGTCGAGATTCTCGTTTGAAACCAAAGTACTGCCGTTGCCCAATGCCGATGATTTCAGGGTCTCCATGGGCGACCAGGACCGGGAGAGGATCAAGCGCCAGATTGCGGAATCCATCCAAGCTTCGTTGCGCGTTGGTACCCATGAACTGTGGCAGCGGCTGTACAAGGTCGTCTCGCACCTGTCTGGCCGAATGGCCGAGTACAACGCAGCGCAGGACGGGAACAAGCCCCGACTCTACGACTCGATGATCACCAATATCGTTGAGATCGTGGACGTCCTGCCTAAGCTCAACATTGCCGGAGACACTGAGCTGGACCGCATGGCCGCGGAGGTCCGCCGATCGCTGGTCGTCGACCCGCAGGAACTGCGCAAATCGGAGACCGTGCGTTCAGACACCGCAAAAGCGGCCGGGGACATTGCCCAGCGGATGGCTGCTTACATGGGTGTGCCGGCCGCTACGATCGAGTAAGCGGAGGTCGAATGAGACACGGGAACAGTCTTGAACGCAAGCTGACGCGGGCACGGACACAGCTTCTGCTGAATCAGCCTTTCTTTGGAACTCTGTGTCTTCGGCTACAACTTATGACCGGTGCCGTGCCAACGATGGCTACGGATGGCCGGCGCATTTTCTATGATCCGGCCTTTGCTGATTCGCTCACGCCTGCTGAACTTGAAGGAGTGCTGGCGCATGAGGTGCTGCACTGCGCGCTTGGACACCATTGTCGCCGAGGGCAATGCGATCCTCGGCTCTGGAATGAAGCCGCCGACCTGGCCATCAATCCGATGCTGGTCGCAAATAAGTTCACCCTGCCAACGGGAGCACTGATTGATCCCGCTTACGCCAACCTAAGCGCGGAAGAAATTTACGCCCTGCTACTGCAGAAGACCGGCACCGGGGTCAACTCAACGCCCGCCCAATCGCCGCAGCCGCCAAGCCCAGGTAGTGACACGGCCAGCGCACAACCAGGGTCGCGCCAGCCACCGTCTGCTTCCAGTTCGGGAGACCAATTGGCGAGACAGGCAGTTGGGAGTTCGGAAGGCGGCAAGACAGAAACTATGTCCTGTCCGCCGGGTGCATTCGGAGAGGTCTTGGACGCCAGGGATGAAGACGGTAGACCAGCGTCAGAAGGGGACAAAAGCCGCCAACAGCACGAGTGGAGCATCGCCGCTGATCAGGCAATGCGTTCAGCCAAATCATGTGGCCATGCGCCTGCCCATGTGGCCCGGCATCTTGCTGAAAGCCGACAGTCGAAACAGGATTGGAGGACAATCCTGCGCGACTTCATCGCCGCACGAACGCCCGCTGATTATCGCTGGACTCCACCAAACCGGCGATATGTCGCTTCGGGTTTGTACCTGCCGTCGGTCGAGAGGTCTGGAGTCGGCATCATCGTACTAGGCGTCGATACGTCGGGTTCCATTGGAGAAGAAGAGCTGGAACAATTCGCCGGCGAAATCTCAGCTATTGCAGATGAAGCCAAGCCGGAGGCCATCCACGTTGTGTACTGTGACGCGGCGGTCCATTCATCGCAAGAGTTCGGACCGTCAGAACCAATTCAGCTGGAACCGAAGGGCGGCGGAGGCACCGATTTCCGCCCAGTCTTCGAATGGGTTGAGGCAAACAACATCGCGCCTGTCTGTCTGATCTATCTGACCGATCTGTGCTGCCATTCCTATCCGCCAATCCCTGAATATCCGGTTCTCTGGGTAACCGATTCCCGCAGGACGGCGCCGTTTGGCGAAACCGTTCGCATCACCGCCGATTAGAAGCAGCAATTCGTCCAAACACCGGCAAGCCAGTCGCCCGCCAGCGTGTCGCCTGCTGATCTGCCCAAGAGTTCCCTTTTTCTCAACCCACAACAAAAGCCGGAGGAAAAATGGCCCATACCTTTATCGAACACATCGCTGGCAAAGTATTGCAGCGCATTGTTCTGACCAACGACCCCGATGCCCACGAGGTCGACATCCAGTTTCAGGACAGAACTGCACTTCACATTCAGCTGGACGTCCAGATGCGGATTGAGCTCGTGGAATTGCGCGATTGGAAAGATGGCAATGGCAAGCTCATCAAGAAATTCCTGTAGCACTACTCCTTGATAGTGTTGTCTTCTCCAGTTCGCAACTTTGTCACCCCCTGCGGAAATGTGCACCTCAAGCCATGTCCCCAGAAAAAACCTGACTGACGCGGCGGAATCCAATGAATGCCGGACTTTATGCAGTGCAGCACGTCCGGAGAATGCGTGGAGGCTCACAAGCCCATCTTCTCCGGGCCTCCGACGGCGGCTTTTACGTCACCAAATTTCAGAATAACCCTCAACACCTAAGAGTCTTGGCCAACGAAATGTTCGCAACACGGCTGGGCCAGTGGCTCGACCTGCCTTTACCGCGCGTCGAAGCAATTGAAGTGTCGGACTGGCTCATCGCTAAAACGCCCGATCTGCGAGTCGATGTCGGTGGCTTGGCTAAACCCTGTAGCAGCGGCCAACAGCTTGCTTCGCTCTATCCTGACCTGGAAACCCAAGTCTTCGATTACCTTCCCGAAGCGATGCTCTCGCGGGTCGCAAACCTCAAAGATTTTGGCCGATGTCTCGTGCTCGATAAGTGGACTGCCAACAGCGATGGCCGGCAGGCGATCTTTGCTCGCGCGCCCAGAGGCCGTCGCTACCGCGCCAGCTTTATTGACCAGGGCTACTGCTTCAATGCCGGCGAATGGACGTTCCCCGACTCTCCGCTGCGTGGCGTGTACGCAAGAAACTGTGTGTATGTCAGTGTCACCGGCTGGCAATCCTTTGAGCCGGCTCTCACTAAGGCGGAGGAGTCGGACATCATCGACATTTGGCGATGCGCTGAACCGATTCCTCCGGAATGGTATGGGTACGACCATGCTGCGCTGAATCAAGTCGTTGAGTCGCTCTACCAGCGCCGGCGCAAGATCCGGGACCTGATCACCGCGTTTCGCAACTCCACCCGCAACCCATTTCCGGATTGGACGGAAAACTGAGCACTTGCAACGTTGAATCGCAAGATCCACGCGTCACGGTCGTGTCCAAGGATGCCTCAGCAATTCGCAGAGGTTCTTCGGCGCTTAGTCCGAGGAAGGAGTATTGTCATGAGAATCGCCGGCAGGTTAAAGCTCGGTTTTTACCCGTTGCCCTTAAAGGAAGCGGAGCGTATCCGTGCTCGCCTGCGATATCCAGAAGAGTTTGCTGCGTTGGACCCATGCGTGGGTGACGGGGTGGCCTTCTCGCGATTGCTCGAGCCGACTAAGGCATATGCTTACGGAATCGAAATCGATGCCTACCGTGCGGAACAGGCGGCACAGCTTGGAATCCAGGTGACGCAGGCAAACGCATTAACGGTTCGCTGTCCAGTTGAATCGGTGTCCCTGCTGTACCTGAACCCACCTTACGATTTTGAGATCGGGCAGCAAGGCAACAAGCGGCTTGAGGTTGTGTTCCTGGAACACACGTACCGCTGGTTGAAGCAGAAAGGCGTGCTGGTGCTTGTGCTGCCTCAGGCGCAGCTGAAAGTCTGCGCCAAGTTGCTGGCGGAGCAATTTGTCGATCTGCGCGTCTACCGCCTGACTGAACCGGAATCGGTCCAATACAGCCAGGTTGTCGTCATGGCTCTGCGTCGCCCGCGGCATATGCTCCTTACGGACTCGGCCCTTCTTGCGACCGCGGATTACGTGCGCCGAATGGCGAATGAAGCAGAAATTGGAGCGCTGACGGACTCAGTGGATGCCGCCTACGCCGTTCCACTTTCCGCACCGACCACTCTTGTTGATCAGGGAATCCCGCTCGACAAGGTCGAAGAAATTCTGCTGCAATCAGCAGCATACAGGCAGGCCAGCCGCGTCCTTATTCGTGAACACAGCAGCGTCAAAGGAAGGCCACTCACGCCCTTACATGGCGGCCACGTAAGTCTGCTGGCAACAGCCGGCATGTTGAACGGAGTGTTCGGGCAAGGAGAAGACCGCCACATTGCCCATTGGCGCTCCGTCAAATTTGTGGATCACTGGGAAGAAAGTGAAGCGACTGGGACCGTCATCAAGCATGATCGGGAAAGGTTCTCCCATGAACTGAGCCTCGTGTTTGTTGACGGCCGCACGCAGATCCTGACCCACGGAAAGGAGAGTGATGATTCGTGAAGAATGCTCATCTCCGCTTTGGCCATCTGGTTTACACGAAGGTTCAGAAAAAGACGACGACACGCTTCAAGGTGCCGCTTGACCGATTCATCGGCGAGTCTGAGTCAAATTCCCAAATGAAGGCGCACCTGATTTCGGTGATCGGGGGCGACACGCAGATAGCTGCTGTAGGCGCGGCCATTGCCAACAGGGACTGGTTCACGGTTGAAGCTCCCGGTCAGACATCCTTTCACGTAACTTTGGGAGCCAAAGCTGAATCGTATCGCGGATCGCTCCAGGTCGATGGACACAAACGTCCTCTCAGGCATCTGGTCGCGATTTCGGAAGAACTTGCTCAGGTTGGGATTGTCAAAAACGCCCAACGAACGATTCTGCTCCATGACTCTCCACAGTTTACCTGGGCGTCGCTGGCTCATGTTCACGGCCTTCCCGGAACCGCGGATTGGGCCGATTGGATCACAGGTGAGCTGAAACGGCTGAATGCCGTCCAGCCGCTGATCGGGATCGGATGCAATCCAGTTCTCGTGAAGGGGCCAAAGGGCCTGTTCATGAATTGCATCAGCAGGGGCTTGCGTGACGGCATGCTTCAGTTTCCCGAGACAAAAGGTCCGGTGGAGTGGAGTCGAGTAACCTTGCCGCAGCTGCTAAAGGTTGAAAGTGGCATCGTGCGACCGTAATTTAAGTAAGCCAAGGTGTTTCAATGGTTTGCAAGTTTTTCTTGGCCTTACTTTCGTTGACTTAGCCATGTTTTACGTGATACACGTATTACACGTGGATAGTGGGTCGGAGGTTTGGAAATGACGAATTCCCGAGATGAGGAAAAGCAGAATGTCACAGTAAGCTTGAGCCGGGGCACACTCAAAAAAGCCAGAATCCTCGCTGCTCGACGGGACACTTCGATCAGCGGTTTGCTGTCCCAAGAACTTGAGTTGCTAGTGGCTAATGAGGAAGCATATGAGCGCGCCGAGCGCCGGGCTTTGGTCCTGCTCGAGCAGGGCTTCCACCTGGGGGGGACGATGGCCTCCCGCGATGAATTACATGAACGGTAAAACATTTGTTGATACCAACGTCTTAATTTATGCTCACGACGTCGACGGCAAAGGAAAGCACGACACGGCACGGAGCGTTCTCCGTGACCTTTGGAGCGAACGGAACGGCGTTCTCAGCACCCAGGTGCTGCAGGAATTTTATGTGAACGTGACTCGAAAAATTCCGCGTCCTCTCTCCAAAGAGTCAGCGCGCCTGGTCGTGAACAGCTATGCGGTGTGGTGCATCGACACCACACCAGGCGAGGTCCTTACCGCATTTCAAATCGAGGACGCATCCAAGATCGGCTTCTGGGACGCTCTCATAGTAGCGGCCGCTCTCAAAAGTGGCGCCACTCGCATCTTGTCTGAAGATCTCAACCCGGGACAAGCAATCGCTGGTATCCGTATCGAAAACCCATTCGCAATGTAGGATGAGGCGACTAACTCGCACATTTCCCAAACCTGCTCTTCGGCCCACACGCGCTATCGAGTTTTCGTCGTAGCTTCAATTGACAAACCCGTGCCAGTCTTCCCTTCCATTCCCGTTTCCTATCTGACTTCCTAGGCTAGGCACTTGGCCGTTCCACTTCTCTTTGAACACTGAGGAGCGCTATGCAGCAGCTAACGAACATCTACGATTACATGCGGGCTCATGCGGTCGAGCTGGGAGAACGCATTCTCGGCACGTACCCAGCACTTCAACAGGTTGATGATCCGCCTTCTCCTCGTCTCAGCACACTATTGCGCCAGCCCTTTCCGGCGCAGACGTTGGCGATTATGGGCTTGGTGAAAAGATGGCTGCTGGCACGCAGCGCCAAAGTAATTGCCGAGTGCGGAACGGGAAAGACCCTGATCTCCCTTGGCGCCATGTACGTGCATAGTCGCGGCAGACCGTTTACCGCCCTTGCCATGGTGCCGCCACACATCGTTGAGAAGTGGGCGCGGGAAGCCTTTCAGACAATCCCTGGCATTCGGGTATTTCTGATCGATAACCTGCGGAATGGCGGCGCAGAGAAGATGCCGCACGGAGTCAATGAGGTCCGGCTCAAAAGAGGATCGATCGTGCGTGACGGGCTGCGCACATCATTGACGGACTTGCGTCTTCCTAATGGGCATCCTTCCGCGCGCACGAGATGGCAAGCGATCTGCAATCGACCAGCGCTGTTCATTGTGGGCCGTGACCGTGCCAAGTTGGGATATTTCTGGCGCCATGCCTATCAGATGCCGCGCTCAGGCCGGTACCGCGGCTGCGTTGTCAATCCCGCAAGCGGAGCTCCGATGATGACAGAGGAGGGCCGGCTGACAGTAAGCGATTTTGAAAAGGTCAGAATTGCCGAAGTTCTCTCCGAATTAAGCGAGAAGCCCTGCCGGTCCCGCTACGCTCCGCTCTGGCAGGCCGACAATCATAGGATTCCGCGGGTTGCTCCCGTTGACTTCATCAGCCGCTACATGCAGCACTTCTTCGACTATGCCGTGTGCGATGAACTGCACCAGTTAGCCGGCGACACGGCGCAAGGCAATGGCCTGGGTACGTTGGCTTCTTGCGCGGAACGCATCGTGGGTC
>JBAVLE010000345.1:0-3821 GCA_049688735.1 Candidatus Angelobacter sp.
CATGCATGATGGCCGCATCGGTTGGATATTTTCCCGCGACCACCGCCTGACCGGATGCGCCTACCGAAAGTTCCAGGATAGGCCGTCCGTCAATTATTGGACTCACATGGTCAAACAGCCCTCCGCCTTCATCAAAGGTCTCGATAAAAATCGAGTCTTTCCATGAAGGGCTGTTGATCAGCGCTACAAACAGAGAATTCACGAAAGCCGCCCCGGGCTGTATGTTGTTGGTCTTTCCCGGATGCTCGTCGCGCCCCGAGGAGAATCCCGGCTCAATGTACGAGAATGCCGGCAGAGTATTGTTCTGCACGTCCGTCAGGAACTGAGAGATGGGAACGATGTGGTCTTCTTTGGTGGCGCCGTAGGGCTGAAAGTTGCGCAGAGTTGTAATCAGTTTTCCGTCGGGCTGGCGATCCACCGAATAAATTTTCCAGGAGATGCCCGCCGCATCCAGCAGTTGGAAAATTGTTTTGGCCGTTAGCTGAGTATTGCTGTCCTGCGGCGGATGCACCAATCCCTGTGATGTGGCCGCCATGGCGTAGAGCCGGGTATCTTCCGTTTGTGCAGGCTCAGGATTGTACCAGCGATCAGAAGTGGCAAACTGCGTTGCGAACCAGTAAGGCGACGGCATATCTGCCTGCGTGTAATAACCCATGGAACGGACGCCCTTGGTGTCCGGATCGCCATCGAAAATCGCCAAACCCGCGGCAGTATGGACAAAGCCGTCCAGCAGAAGCGGAGCGCTGTCACTGGTATCAAAGCGATTGGCGTTGCCGTGACTCTCCAGCCATGCCGCCGACGTGTTATAGATGCAGCTGGTGGCCAAATGGAAGGTGCGTATGAACTCTGGCGGGTCGCCGGGATTGACCTTATCGACCGGAGCAGTGAAATCGGTTTCCAGGTCGTCAGCGTCTCGTCCCAGGCCTAGGCTGGCGCGATAGTCATCAATCTTTCCGAAGTAAGCGTCGAAAGACCGGTTCTCCTGCATCATGAAAATGATGTGATTCACGCTCTGAAGCGAACCGGCAGGGACAGGAGTGGGAGAAGGAGATGCCGACGGGGTTGGCGTGGGCGTGGCGCCGGTGTTGGCGCCAAGTCCCTGGCATCCCGTGAGTATGGTAAGCGACAGCACGGCAAAGACAGCGGCGAACGAAATTCTTTTCAGCTGGGTCATAACGCCTTGGGTGGACAAGTTGTCCGCAACTGCTGAGGCTCAGAGCGATGCAACAGCAGGAGCTCTGGCCACAATGTGAGATGTCATGCCTTAGGACTAAAGTTGGATGTAGCTGGATTTACTTAGTTTTGACATCCCGAGCAGGTGTTCTGACATCTGAGGTTTTTAGCTGCTCTCAACGAGATTTGGTTGGGAACAAACTTCGTTTAAAGACCCTGGGGACTGATAAATGAGAATTGCAGTTGTTGGATCTGGTTACGTTGGGCTGGTAGCAGGCGCCTGCTTCGCTGAATTAGGCCACCAAGTTGTTCTAGTCGATAACGATGAACGCAAACTTGCCGAGCTCCAGCGCGGCGAGTGCCCTATTCATGAAAAATTCCTTCCTGAGCTGCTTGAGCGTCACCGCGGCAAGAGTCTGGACTTTACAGGGGACCTGGCCGAAGCCGTACGCCTCAGCCAGCTCATTTTTGTTGCGGTAGGCACACCCCCCAAAGACGATGGTGATGCCGACCTTTCTTATGTCGAGTCGGTCGCCCAGGGAATCGCCTGCGCTATTGACGACTACAAGGTCATTGTGGAAAAGAGCACGGTCCCGGTTTACACCAATAGCTGGGTAAGAAAGATCATGCTGCTGAATGGCGCGCCCGCTGAGTTGTTTGACGTGGCTTCCAATCCGGAGTTCCTAAGGGAAGGAACGGCAGTGGCGGACTTCCTTTATCCTGACCGCATTGTTGTTGGCGCCGATAGCGAGCGTTGCGCCAACCTGCTGGCCGAGGCGTACAAGCCTTTGGTGGATGGCAGCTATTTTAAGAAACCTGACGCCATTCCTGGCCCGGTGGCTGGCCCATTCAAGGCGAATTTACTCCGCACCAGCGCTAAAAGCGCAGAGCTCATCAAGCATGCCTCAAACGCTTTCCTGGCCATGAAAATTTCCTTTATCAATGCTGTGGCCAGTGTGTGTGAAGCTGTGGGCGCGGATGTGGAGCAGGTCCGTGAGGGCATCGGAACAGATTCCCGTATAGGCCGGCGTTTCCTCTCGCCCGGAGTAGGTTACGGCGGCTCCTGCTTCCCCAAAGACCTTTTGGCATTCCGTTCCGTAGCCCGCGAAAACGGCTGCCACTTTGGCCTGCTGGACGAAACAGTAAGAGTGAACGAAGAGCAGCGCAACCGCTTCCTGCGTAAGGTCCGCAAAGCGCTCTGGACTTTAAAAGGTAAGAAGCTCGGTGTCCTCGGTTTGGCGTTCAAGAATGGTACCGATGATCTTCGTGAATCCCCGGCTGTGTCAATAATCAAGGCCCTGCTGAAAGAAGGATGTTCGGTTACGGCTTACGATCCGGCCGCTATGGACCGGGCCGGCGAGGAATTCGGGCGCAACAGCGGGGTAAAGTTCGCCAGCGGGCCTTATGAAGCGTTGGAAGGCGCGGATGCCTGTCTGGTACTTACAGAATGGGAAGACTTTGCCGCTCTGGATCTCAATCGTGTGAAGAAGTTACTGCATTACCCCATTGTGGTAGACGGCAGAAACCTCTTTAAGCCGGCTTCAATGGAAGCCGCAGGGCTTAATTATTACAGTGTGGGACGTCCTGACGTTGTGGGTGAGCGCGCCGTGGCGATCAAGGCTTCCTTGAAAGCAGAAGCAGCAAAACAGAATGAAGCAGCCTAGTCTTATGCGGGGCGTGAAAGCGCGGTTTCACAGCCTCGGCAAAGACTCGGGCCATCAGTGGTTCAGAAAAAAGTACTCTGGAGTCGGGCCATGCTTTCGGTTGTAGTTCCTATCTATAACGAAGAAGAAAACATCCCTGCTTTTCACTCCGCGATACGCTCCGTAATGGAGAGTATGGAAGAGCATTGGGAGGTTGTTTACGTGAATGACGGCAGCCGGGATAAATCACTCTCGCTGCTTGTCGAAATCCAGCAGCGCGATCCACGCGTGAGTGTAGTGGAATTTTCGCGCAACTTCGGCCATCAGGCCGCCCTCACTGCAGGGCTTAAGATCGCCAAAGGAGACGCCATTATGCTTATGGATGGCGACTTCCAGGACCCGCCGGAAGTATTGCCTCGTATGGTCAAGGCCTGGAGAGATGGCGCGAAGGTGGTTATCGCCGAGCGCTCCAGCCGCGCTGAAACGGGCCTTCGCGGCAAGCTCTTTCCGTTGTTCTATAAAGTGATGGGCCTGATCTCGGATTTCCCCATTCCTCTAAATGCGGGAATTTTCGGCCTGCTGGATCGTCAGGCAGCCGACGCCATCAATAATCTTTCTGAAGGCAACCGCTATCTTCCCGGCTTGCGCGCCTGGGTGGGCTTCCCAACGGCAATTGTGTATTACGAGCGCGCCGGACGAGCTGCGGGTGAAGCCAAACAGACGCTTCCCAGGCTCTTCAAATACGCCATGGACGCGATTTTCAGCTTCAGCTATAAACCTTTGCGTCTCGGAATGGTCCTGGGTGGTAGTGTGCTCGCGTTCACTTTGTTTCTCTCACTGGTAAACTTGGGTAATACCGTCTTCCATCTAAAGTTTTTCGGCGTTATACCGGGAGCAGGGCATATTGGCACTCTGCTGGCCATCTTGTTCCTCGGCAGTGTCCAGCTCATCTGTACAGGATTGCTGGGCGAATATATTGGCAGGATTTACGATGAAGTACGCCGT
>JBAVLE010000346.1:0-11402 GCA_049688735.1 Candidatus Angelobacter sp.
CGTGAATGATCCTGCAGTGACCGTGCTGGTAGTGCTGGATTCTCCGGCGGGAGGATATCCCAAAGATGGCGGCGGTGAAGCTGCTGCTCCGGTTTTTGCACGCATTGCGCAGCAAGTACTGGCATATATGAACGTGCCGCACGACGTCGAGCTACAAGATCCCAAACGGATGTGGTTGCGAGCACATACCAAAGAAGATGACACTGCCGAGGCCGCGCCGGACTACATTGCCAGCGCGCAAGAGAATGTGGATGCGCCGGTCGAACCGGCTTCGCCAGAAGTTCAGGCTACAGCGCTTCCAGTAACAAGTCCGCGCGATTCAAGATTGCCGACGTTTGCCGCGACAAGCAAGACGGTGAAGCCGGCGCTTCCTCTTATCGGTCCTGTGCAACCGCCAGCGACACTACAGAAAACTGCTTTCGAAGCGAACAATCAGTCCCGAGGAACTGTCGTCCTGGATGTTGCTGGTGGCGTGCTTGTCCCCGACTTCCACGGTAAGTCACTGCGTGTGGCATTGGAAGAAGCAGAGTCAGCAGGGCTGGAACTTGAAGTCAACGGGAGCGGTGTGGGGTTAGACCAGTCGCCTGCCGCGGGATCTAGAATTCCTCCTGGGGGGCATGTATCCGTGCATTTTGGGCGTTAGTTTCGCCGCAGATTTTCGCAGATCAGCGCTGATAAAAAACGTGACAATCTGAATGTGTTTCTATGCGGCGAGGCCGACTTGCGCGCCGAGCCGCCTTGCGCCAAGCGCGAGAAAATCTTTCGCGGAGAAAAGATATAAAGCGGTTTGGAGCGAAGCGACAAAATAAAAGGGCTAGATAAACATCTCTTCGTCTTCAACTTCGCCGGACTTTTTTCTACGCGCAGAGCGGTTCGCCTTAAAAAAGCTCAGCCCTGCATTCAACGCGGTAACGACCGAGCGGACACGCCGCATGGGCGAGAGAACTTTGTCTTGCAAAAGTTCGCTGGTGACTTCAACTTTGTGTGCAGCGCTGATGACAAAATCATCCAAGCGAACAGCCTGCATGCGTGCACGTTCCGCAATTTCAGAAGCGGCATTGCCAATCTGTCCTACGTGGGTCCGCAGGGATGTGGATGTTTCAGCCAGATTGGTTGTAATATTGGCAATTTTCGGCTTGGCATCTTCAAGGATAGCCGCGGCGGTCGCCAGTACCGGGGTAGCCTGCTGCTCCAGCCGTCCGGCAATGCCTTCCATGCGCTCTGAGGTCCGCCGCAGCGCCATGTACAAAGCAAGCAAAATGCCCATCTGCACCACAATGGCAACCGCGGCGACGACCACAAAGACAGTGATGATGTGATTATCCACTTGGTATCAAGCTCCCTTAAGAGCCTTTTTTACCTTCTGAAGCTTCACGATAAGCCTGCCGTGTGGCATCAATGGCGGCGTTGATCTTTTCCTTTTGCTGGCCGACAACATCCTTGCCACGATCAACCCATTGGCTCACGGTATCCTTGGCTTCACGGCCGCGCGTCTTTATGTATTCCCCGCCTTCCTGCGCGGTATTCTTTAGGGCATCGCGAGTTTCGCGGCCAGAGCGCGGAGCGTAAAGCACGCCCATCAGCGCGCCAAAACCAAGTCCTGCCAGGAACCACAATAGACTGTTGCTGTTATCTCTATCCGACATCAGACGACCTCCACAAGCTAGCGATGTTATCACTGGGCCTTAGTCCATTACAAACTTACAAAAGGCGCGGATGGCAGCGGGAATCACAGTCATTTTGTGATCCTTTGGCCATGGGCCAGCCTTCGATTCGCTATTCCGATCCACGGATTTACTGGTCCGTGTCGGCAGTGTTCATCAGTGGTGAGCTTTTGTTTTCCCATCCCGCGCAATTCCGGCGGCCACGACGATTCTTGTGCCCTCCCCCCTGGCTTCAACTAGGAATCTAAAGGCGCTTACACAATCCCATTCCAAAAGATCCCACCTTCGATCCGTGTCATCCGTGCTGATCAGTGGTAAGGTTTTGCCTTTCCGATCCCGCGCGATGACGGCGATTCCGGCGATCACGGCGATAGGCGCGCTATGCGCGCCACAGCCCTCTGCCTGTGTACCTCAGCCACCACCCCACCCGGGGGTATCACTTTTATTGAAAACAAACGCCCAACCTCATTTCGACCGAACGGTGACCGACCGGTCGGAGTCCCTTTTTCGGTTGTTTTACCCTGTCGAATCAGTGTTATTTTCCGGGTCTTTTTACCCTTGTGACCCTCTGCCGACGCATTGACCGGCAGTAGGTCGCGGGCGATCTTCATTTACCCAATTACCAAATTACCCAATTACCAAATTACCCATTTACCAAATTCTGTTCGGGCACAGTAAACACATGGCAATCCGTATGTTTCCCTGTTTTCAAAGAGCCTTTGATCACACATCACCCTGAGGCGCTGGCAGAGTATAGGCGATCCTACGCGGCGAATCAAGTGCGAAAAGGGACAATGTACTAGGCCATGTACTCGGAAATGGTTTTAGGGTTGCCATCCATCTTGTGGCACAGCCGCCCCCGGCTGTGAAACCCAAACCCCATAATGATCATGGAGCGCAGGCGCTCGGAAAAACGCAATGTGGGCGATCCGTTGCAGGGTTGCAGCCCGCAGGGCGGAATTATTGAGCCCAGCGCGTTAGCGCTGGATAAGTTGGAAAGAGATCAGAGCGCCCTAGAGCTTGTGCGGCAGAGCAATCTCTTACGCGTTGCGCCTGGAAACAAAACGCAATGTGGGGGGATCCGTCGCGTTGTTGCAGCTCGTAGGGCGGAATCAGTGAGTTCAGCGCGCCAGCGCTGGAAAGCGTGAGAAAAAGGATTGAGCACCATAAAGCTTGTCCTGAGCGCAGTCGAAGGATGCGGCAAAATCCTTCCAGAGCGCTCCCCCTCTAGCTATGCGTGGATCTCCACCTTTAATACGCGAAAGCGTGCATCTTGGGGACACAGCGGGGGATCATCATCGTTCTTTCGGCTGCGCAATTTTTTCTACACCGATAATCCAAGCGCCGGAGGCGCGACCACAGGTTAGCCCATGCTGAAGGCGAGCAACGCGAAGCCGGAAGCGTGGGTAAGTATGAAAAGAATCGAGCGCCGTAGGCGCGGCACAGTAATGTTGCGCGCTGGCGACTGGAAAACAATCCAATGCGGCTAACCGTCTCGTTGTCTATATTTCCGTTGAACCGCTCCATCTATTCCGTTACCTCAATGAGCAGGTATATCGTTACAACAATCGCGCAATTAAGAAGCACTTCGTTTCAGACGAATAATTGCTTTGAAATGGGCCTTCCCCGAAATAGCTGATAAACGCCTTACCTATGATGAGCTGGTAGGACGGCGAACAGAACAGCCCTGATTGAAAACGCCCGCGCTGTTTTAAGCCTCGCCAGAATCGCGGGAAGGACCGGATTCGCTGCTCTGACTTTGAGCGTTTTCAACCCGCTTCTTGCGGGCTTTTTCTCGCCCTTGGCCGCATCCTTCGGAACCTGGAACAGAGCTTTCATGCCCTCTTCAAATCCTCTTGGGCTTTCTTTCCTTCGTGATATTCGTATTCTTTTGGCATATGACCCTCTGCTAAATTCGCGCTTATGTACGCTCTATTTGCTATTACGCTCTTCGTTCTAATGCCATTGCAGCCCAGACAGAATCAATATCAGACTATTCAGCCCCAGGACAAAACTGCAAATGCCGCAAAGAACACAAGCCAGAATCTTCCCGCGCTGCCACAGTCCCCCGCTAACCCAACACAAGAAAACACAAATCGGAATGATGGCCACTCCCAGCCACAACTCTATTGGGGACTTACGCGAGGAGAATGGGTTAGCGCCATTCTCACGCTGGCTTATGTTGGCATTTCCCTGTTGGCTTTCTTCGCTATCAAGAAGCAAGCCAACCTCACGGAACAACAATCGGAATCGAGTAAAGATCAATTCAGCAAACAGATTGCTGAACTTACAAAGTCCTCTAACGCAATGGAGAACATTGCGAGCAGGATTGAACGGGGAAACATCGATATTACTCGCGCCTATTTGGTTGTGGTCATCGGTACTGCCGTTTATCAGGAGCGGCGCGAAGGGCAAGACGATCTCTATTTTTCCGTTAGGCCGCTGCTTATAAACACTGGCAGTACGCCAGCGCGCAAAATTTGTATCAGGATAACTGCCGACATCCTTCCGATTCCAGTCCCCGATGATTTCGGGTTCCCAGTCCCAGAAGTTACGGTTAACGATGCTGGCATTGTGGGGACGCACAAGGAATACGGATTGTCCGCAACTCTTAATCGCTTTGTTCCCGATGAAGAAGTACCTGCCATCAAAGAAGGCCGGGACAGAGCTTTGTGCGCATGGGGACTGATTACTTACGAGGATATGTACGGGAAACCGCACAGCACTAGATTCGGACAATGGATTACATGGTGGACCAACGGAAATGTGTTCGGATACTACCTTGCTGGCCAAAATGATTTTGACTGATGACAAAACCCGCCTTTCAGCGGGTTCGGTGTTGATGTTGAGAAAATTGCTAGACGCTGTGAACAGGTCGCCAGCGTTTGACGGGTTTGTATTCCCCAGATTTCCAGTTGACCAATTCAGGCGCAACTTGGAAGCAGGGTTCAAGTTGAAAGTTGAGCGAGGTCTTGTCCTGAAACACAATTTCGATGATGTTGTAATCGGATGAGAGAAACAGTTCAACTTCGGCAATGATCTTGCCTTTTGCCTCTCGGAACTTCTGGATACGCTGATAGGGCTTGCTTTCGGTACGCTTGCGGTCAGCCATTTTTCGCCTCGTTGCAGGTGAATTTTGGTTAGGGCTGCGTTCACGCTAAAACGCGGACGCGGCCCGCTGACCTTATAACCATCATTCTAGAGGGAGCCAAGCCAAAAGCGCATCAACGCACTAATAGGACACCATCGGTCCGTCGCGTTGCCGATGTGCTGGATTACCAGGCGGGGGACGAATAACTCCACCGAGGCCCAATAAAACGCGGTCGCGAAGAAGTTTTTTCTTTTAGCCTTTGCATTCCGGTTCTTGCCTCAGCTCTCCGCGTCCTCCGAAGTTTCTCCGCGTCCTCTTGGTTGAGCTTTTGTCTTTGGCCGTTGATTCTACTTGGGTTTCTCCGCGTCTCCGTGCCTCCGTGGTAGATGTTTCTCTTTACACTCTCTTTACATTGCTTTGCCTGCCATTTTACCCACCATTATTAGGAAAGGTGTTCATATAACTACATCACGTTTTACTGAGGTGAAGACGGATGGCAGCACCTGCCCAAGTGATGTTGAGAAATGAACTAGCGCAAGAGGTCTTGCGTAAACCTGACCCCAGCCGTATCCGAACGGTTGTGGTTGATGATTCACCAACGTTCCTGCAAGTCACATGCGAACTTCTGGAGCTTGATCCAATCATTGATCTGGTGGCACGCGCCGGAAAAGGCGGCGAGGCCATTGAGATGGTCCTGAAAACCAAACCCGATATGGTCCTGATGGACGTGAACATGCCTTATCTCGATGGATTGACCCTGGCGTGGTTTTTTGCGCACAGGCTTCCGTCCGCGCGGGTCGTACTCATGTCCACGGATGAATCGCCCGAGCTGCGCAAAGCTTGCGGAGATGCGGGCGCGTTTGATTTTGTTAACAAACAAAATTTCCGGCAGGAATTTGGCATCGTAATGGAGCGCTTCTGCGCTGATTCATAACAGCAGTATTTATCAGTAATAACAGGCTTTATTTTTACTTTACACAAAAAAGCAAATCTCACCACGGATGAACACGGATGACACGGATTTACAAATTAAAAATGGTCCTATTAAGCTTTTTCGATCCGTGTAAATCAGTGTTATCAGCGTTATCTGTGGTGAGGTTTAGGGTTTTTGTGCATAGCAGGCTTTATTCATAGATGTACAAACGAGTATTTTCACGGAGAACACCCAAATGAGAACTACCCTCTTGAAAGTAACCGCAGTCCTCGCCCTGGCCAGCGCTTTTGCCATGGCACAACAAGGCAATTCACCCGACGCCTCAAAGATGGCGCAACATCACCTGAACTTCCTGACCCAGCAGTTGTCGCTGACCGCCCAACAGCAACAGCAGGCGAGCACGATCTTCAGTGAAGCGGCCAACAATGCTAAAGCAACGCATGATCAGATGCGTGCTGCGCATGACAGCCTCAAAGCGGCAATCCAAAAGAACGATAGCGCAGGGATTGAACAGGCGGCCAATACCATTGGCAACCTTACCACGCAGATGATCAGTTCACACGCCAAGGCGCAAGCTGCGTTTTACCAGACACTTACACCCGACCAGCAGACAAAGATGAATGCGCTGGAAAGCCAACATCATGGCATGGGGATGCACGGACACGGATCTATGCACGGTGGTTCCGACGGTCCGCCTCCAGGCGCTTCTTTCTAAAGGAGCACGCGACGAAGCAGGGGCGTCTGAATTTTTCCCTGGTTTTTTACGGGCGTCCCTGCTTTTATTACTTTTGAAGTTGCATTTACATGCCAAAAGCCAGCGCTAAAGGCAGTTTTACAACAATTTTACAAACCCTTGTTCGCTTATTTACCCCTGCCCATTCAAAGTCTGATTAATCTTTAACTCACGTCAGTCTTTTGTTTTGAGGTGCTGTATGTCCCCGGGAGCTGTGGCAATCCGTACGCAAACTCTTGAACCCATTCCGCTGCAATCCATCAGAAAAAAAGCCCTGGTAGTGGATGACTCTGAGACGATTCTGCACGCGATCTGCTCTCTCCTGGAGCACCACGACATGGTGCAAGTGGCCGGCAGGGCTCAGAGCGGGACGCAGGCGCTTGACGCCGTGCTGGAACTAAAACCGGACATGGTCTTGATGGACGCGGACATGCCGGAAATGAGCGGGCTGAGAACGGCCCTGTTACTTTCCCAAATGGCTCCTGCAACCGAGGTCATCCTGATGTCAATGGACACAAGCCCGCGGTTCCGGGCGGCCTGCGCAGGATGTGGAGGCAAGGCGGTAATTTATAAGCCCCGATTTTTACAGGAACTCAGCGCATTACTGGAGCGGCCTCTGCGATCCAGTCCGCTGGTAGATGCAATGGCGGCAGGAGCGTAAAGCAGACTTATAATCGAATGAGGCGAGCGCCGGCAGTGATACGAGCCGAGGAATAGCCAACAGTCTCTCCCAAGCAGTAATTGAATGAATAAACCGCAAGCCAGAGACCGTCTTCTTCGCTGGGTAGCCATACCCGCAATGGCAGCGGTGTTGGTGGGGCTGGCTGTATTGCAATATCGGTGGAGCGGACAGGTAAGCGATGCCACACGGGCGCAAATGCTCTCAAATCTGGACGTTTCTTTAATGAGTTTCCGGCAGGATTTTGGCCGGGAACTAGGCGCGGCGGCGGTAGAGATCAGAACCATTGCGGAGAGCGCCGGCGCAACGAATCCCGCAGAACTGGGCGAACAATTCCATCATTTGCAGCAAACCGCTGCGCATCCCAACCTGGTTTCACATATCTATCTCTGGGCCGATCCAGCACACCAGAGCCCACTTCGGTTTGATCCCGCCAGTGGAAAATTTGAGCGGGCATCATGGCCGGCTGAATTCGATCCAATGCAGCAACGGTTGCTGGAAATAACCACAGCTCACCATCCGCAGGCAGTAGGCGCTGAAATGCGTGATGATCGACGCCGTTCTGCCTTAGCATCTCGGAGAAACTTCGGCGGGCATCGCCCACGCGAACGTACAGGCGCGATGCACGGACACATGCCGGAGATGATGATGCCGTGGGCCATCGACCAGTCAATACCGGCAATTGCCTATCCCATGCGGCACATGTCATCGAGCGGGCCTGTAAGCGCGGCAGAGGTTACATGGCTGATCATCCAGCTAAATCCGAACGTGCTGCAGAAAGACATTCTTCCTGAACTGGCGCAAAAGTTCTTTGGCAGCTCATCAGGGATGGCTTATTACATTACGGTGAAAGCTGTTGGCAACAACAGCGGCCGAGTGATTTATTCCACCGGCCCCGGATCAGGCGAAGAGAAGAATCTTCCGGCCGACGCATGGGTGAATCTTTTTGGCCCTCCATTTGGGCGTGGCGGGCCGCCGGATGCAGGAATGGAGTTTTCACCAGGGGCGACGCGGCCTCGGACAGATCACGGACCGCAAACAGATGAACAGCATATGGCAGCGCTGGAACGGCTGCCCAGATTCGATCCATTTCATTATTCTGCGAACCAGGGTATATGGCAGCTCAGCGCCACACACAAGAGCGGATCAGTAGAAGCCGCAGTGGGCGGGTTGAGACGGCGCAACCTGATGGCAAGCTTTGGCGTGCTGGGCGTTCTGGCCATCACGATGGGATTGATTGTAGTGGCGAGCCAGCGGGCGCGCAGGCTGGCCAGATTGCAGATGGATTTTGTTGCAGGCGTTTCACACGAATTGCGCACGCCGCTGGCAGTAATCTCATCGGCAGCGGAGAACATTGCACATGGTGTGGTGGAAGACAAACAGCAGCTTGTGCGTTATGGCAACACCATCGTGAAGCAGAGCAGGCAATTAAATCAGTTGGTCGAGCAGGTATTGCTCTTTGCGGCAACGCAGCAGCCGCAACGTCACTTAAGCCATGGACGGATAAATGTTTCTGAGGTGATTGATTCGGCGCTGGAGGGGACAAGCCCTGACGTGGCAGCGGCAGGATTCACGGTGGAACGGCGGATTGAAAGCGGATTGCCGGCAGTAGACGCCGATTTTACCGCGCTGGTTCGGAGCTTGCAGAACCTGATTACCAATGCGGTGAAATATGGGGGAGAGACTCGCTGGCTTCGGATTTCGGCTGCGGCGGAGAAACGCAATGGCCGCGTTGAGGAAGTGAAACTAACTGTGGAAGATAAGGGCATTGGCATTGGCAAAGACGAAATCCAACACATCTTTGAACCTTTCTATCGCAGTCCGGCGGTAAGTGAATCTGGAATCCATGGTACCGGGCTGGGCTTGCCGCTGGCTCGCACAATCGTGGAAGCCATGGGAGGCCGCATCACAGCGAGCAGCGAGTTGGGAAAGGGAAGCGCATTTAGCATTCATCTTCCCGTAGCGCAGGAACACAAAGCGGAACAGACGCAGAGTGCGGCGGACAAACCAGCCGGCGCGGAACCGGGCTTCTCCTCATGACCGAACGAATCCTGTTGGTGGAAGACGAAGAAGACCTGCGCATGACGCTTTCTGACCGGCTCAAGGCGGAAGGCTACGCGCTTGATACGGCCTCCGATGGAGAAGAGGGGCTGCGCAAAGCTATTGATGGCGCCTATGATTTGGTGATCCTGGATGTGATGCTGCCCAAGAAAAATGGCAATGACGTTTGCCGCGACATTCGCAAAGCAGGGATCGCAACGCCCATCATTATGCTGACGGCGCGCGGCCAACTTGTTGACAAAGTCCTGGGGCTGAAAATCGGCGCAGATGACTACGTTACGAAGCCATTTGAAGTGCTGGAACTGCTTGCCCGAATAGAGGCACAGATCCGGCGCGGCGCGGCACATCCGAAAGAAGCGGCCGTATTGCAATTTGGCCCAGTGCGGATCGATTTGAAAGGCACAACTGTTTCACGCGACAACAAGGTATTGCCGCTTTCCGCGCGCGAATTCCGCCTGCTGCGTTACTTTGCGCAAAATCCGGGAACCACATTGTCGCGCGAAGTGTTGCTCAAAGAAGTTTGGGGTTATAGCGAAGAGACTTTCACGCGCACCGTGGACGTACACGTCGGTAGCTTGCGGCAGAAGCTGGAAAAGGACCCCAAGCAGCCTGCCATGATCGTGACTGTCCCGGGCCTGGGTTATAAATTTGTTGCGTGATTGGCTCTTCAGTCATTTTGGGCTTCTCTCCGTAAGGTGAATTCTACGCAGTGCAATGTAAAAAGCCTGTAAAGCCTATGGACTTCGTCGTTGACTGGCGCGAAAATCACCGCCATGCACGAACAGCTATGCAAGCACGGCAGAGAGCTTTTTACCAGAGCATTTCAGGCAGACGAGTTGTTTAAAGCCCGGCTGCTTGAATTCTTTGCCAGCAGGGAAAAAGACGACCGCGAAATGAAGCAAATAGAAATTCTAGGCGAAACCCATCGCGACGCCGATGAAGCTTTTCATCGGCATAAGAGATTCTGCACGACCTGCGCTGAAGCGCACGTAGCTGTGTTGCGATATGCGGCTGCTGAGTAGTTCAAGTCCCTTCCCGACCCAGACGCTTTCGCAAACCGACTAAGCAAGTCCGGATTTGTAAAAGCGTCCAATGGCCGAGCGGAGCAGAGCGATTTGCCGATCTAGAACGTTCCATCAAACGCCGCGAACAAGCCTTTCCCGGTAGCCTGACGTGCGATGGTGCCTTGTGCGCTGAAGGAATTTGGACCGGCAGTGACACATGCGCCAATGCATCCGTCAGCGTATCCCACCAGAACGCGCCCCTGTTGATCCACGGTGGCATCAATGAAGTCGAGCAAATTACGATCATTGCCGCACGTGGTTCCAGCCAGACATATCGAACCGCGCTGCACCGGATCTGTGGGCGTGGCGTCCACCAGGGTCCAGGTCGCACCGCCATCGAAAGTGTGGGCAACATAGAGATGCCAAATGCCGGTGAAGTTAGCTGTGTCCTGGGCGTTGCCGCCTGTTGGTGTTCCCAGGAACGCAAGCGCGGCGCGGCTGCCATCGCCTGCAACCATGGCAGGGAAGGCCACGTTCTGGATTCCGAGCGCGGTTCCAACATCAGTAATGTTTGTCCAGGTAGCGCCGTGGTCATGAGAAACCGCAACCATGGGATGGCCGTTGCTGCCATGCCAGCCGAAATACACGGTGTTGTCTGAGGCCACGGCGACAGAAGGATCGCTATCGCCAGAAGCGCTGCCCGGCACGGCATGAATGGTCCAGGTAAGACCGTTATCGCCAGAGGACACCACCGCGGCATTTCCGCTGCCGCAATTTTTGTTGGGGACATAGGCAGTGCCATCCGGTCCAACTTTGATGTGGCCATGTAGGCCGCCGCAATCAGCGAGCGTATAGATCGGCACAGCAGGCCCATAAGTGAGGCCGCCGTTCAGGCTGATGGCGCAAGAGGCGTCAATCACGTCTTGCGAGCAGTAATAAATGGCGTGCTGATATCCAACCGGTGGCGGCAACTGTGGAACCACGCTGGCAGCAAAAGGACCGCCTCCAATCGTCTGGTGATCGATTCCAGCAGGGAGACCGCATCCAACCGCGGGCGTATAACTGGCGCCGTCATTGTCAGTAAAGGAAGAGAGGCTGCACGCGCCTGCAAGTTGCGACACCAGAGTGCGGCCCGTGGTGCGGTCAGTAAAGAGAATCGGATCCAGAGACGTCACGGATGTTTCCGGAGAGCTGACATTTTCCCACGTGGCTGACGTGCCATTGAGGGTAACCCGA
>JBAVLE010000347.1:0-13578 GCA_049688735.1 Candidatus Angelobacter sp.
GTGATCGCGGACACCAGCAGAAGTTCAAATACTCCCAGGATGGCCGCTACAGCGCCAGTCACCATGATCCGCGCCGCCCGCTCCCCGACAAATTGCTGTAATCTTCCGGCTATCAGACGCAAGTCCAGGCGGAACTGGGCAAGCCTAGGCTCAAGGCCAAGATCGTAACCAGTGGTATCAAGATGCTTCAAGGCTGACCGGTAGGGTGTTGACGTTCGCTCCAAGATGGGCAAACTGATGCCTGTAATTGCCAGAAGTGCCAAAAATGTCAATTGGAAGCCGGGTTCGAACAACGCGGCAGGTGAAAGCGTGAGCACGACCAGCGCGGCAAAGCCAGTGGCATTCAGTCCGCTGCGGTCACGATACAGAAGCCGCGCCACCAGAAATACTGACAGCATAAGCACAGCGCGCGTAATCGGCACACCCATGCCAGCGATGTATGCATAAAACATTGAGAGCGCGATGGTAAGCAACGAAGCCGGCCATTCTGGAAGGCGGAGTCTTCGCGCCAGCCAGAAGATCGCGAGCGCAAGCAAGGCGACGTTCATACCTGAAACCACCAGCAGATGATAGACGCCGGTCTGCTGAAATTCTTCGCGGACATCGCGCAGGAGCAAAGAATCGTCGCCCACAATCATGGCCGCAAAGACGGCAGCGTCTTCGCGGCTCCAGAGGCGGCTCTGGTGAATATGCTGCAGAATGCTGTTGCGCACGCGGCTGCGCCACAAGCCGAACCGGTTGCCGGAGCTCCCTGGAAGCACTTCGATGTCTTCTGACCTTACCGATGCGAGTGTGCTGATGCCCAAAGCGTGGAGGTAGCCTTCATAGTCGAATGCGCCGGGATTGCGAAAATTGCGTGGCAAGTGCAATTTTGCTTTCAGCCGGACTCGGGCGCCATAAGCCACATGCGGGATTGCAGGTGAATCGTCATCCTGCGTTTCTTCAGCCGCATCGCGCGAGAAAGCCGTGGCGCGGATACCGATCGGCTGAGTGAGCTTCTGACCATCGAGTTCAATCATCTCAGTCTGGAGATCAAAGCGCTCGCGTGGGCCTCCGCCGGCCAGCAATGCGCCGTCATTGGTAACATGGCCGACAATTTCTACATCTTTAACGTTCAGAAACTCCGGCGGGGGTGTGGCTAAGCGAGGGAGCGGCGTGGCGATTTGCGCAAAAGCTCCAGCGCAAACCAGCGCGAGCAAAGCTGCAAACTGCGCCGGACGCAAACTCCTGATCGCGACAGCAGCTACGGCACAAAGAACCAGAGACGCTGTTGCCCATCCCCAACCCGCAGAAGACAGCTGCAAATGTCCGGCGAGCAGAATTCCGCATGCGAATGGTGCGGCAGCCAGAGCGAGAGGAGCGCGAGGTTGGGCTTTCATCGGCGAGCGCTAAAGTTTGCGCAAGGAATATAACCCAGAGATCGAAAGCAGCAAAATGTTTAAAAGGAGACGTTTTATCCGCGGGCCAGACGCACAACGCTTTCAATGTGGAAGGTTTGGGGAAAGAGATCGACCATGTGAACTTCTTCCACGTGATAGCCGGTTTCCAGAAACAAGCGCGTATCCCGCGCCAGCGTGGCAGGGTCACAGGAGACATAAACGATTCTCTTTACGCGCAACGCGGCAAGCAGTTGCGTCGTTTTCGCTCCCAGCCCGGCGCGTGGAGGGTCTACGACCACCAGTTCAGGCTGCATATTGAGGCAGCGCGGCAGGAATCCTTCTACAGGACTAAGCACAGGGACAACGTTTTTGACCGCATTGGCTTGCAGGTCGGCGGCCGATGCGGGCGCGGATTCCACGGCAAAAACCTGATCGAAACGCTTGGACAGGTGCCCGGCAAACAGCCCGACCCCGGCAAAGAGATCCAGCGCAATCTTTCCGTGAAAGTCGCCAACCACGGTCTGCACCAGCTCTTTCACGAGATAACGGTTGACCTGGAAAAACGATCCCGCGCTCACGCGAAAAGCTTTTTCCCCTACCTGATACGGCAGCGCCGTTTCGCCGACGGCATATTTAGGCACTTGGCCTCCAGGCTCGGCGCCTGCACTATCAGCAAAGAAAGCGATTCCCTTGATCTCCGGCGCTTTTGCTTGCAAGGATGTCGCGAACTCGCGCATTTCAGGCGCATCCGGTGCGAGGTAAATCTCCAGCACCATCTTTGCGTCGGCATGGTCGGCAAAAAATTCAATCTCATTGACGCCAGTGGGCACTTTGCCGGCTTCGCCCATCTCCCACACATGAGCAAGCGCACGATTGATGGCCGCAGAGCTGATTGGGCACTGCTTTACCGGCAAAAGCTCGTTCGTGCCCATTTTGTAATAGCCCATGGCAAAATCCGGAGCGGTACGCACTTTTAATCGCGAGCGATTGCGATAGCCCCATGGCTCGCCGGAATGCGTGATGATATCGCCCTTCCACTCCAGCTTGCCGTTGCGCAACAACGTTTCTTTCAGGATGGCGCGTTTGTTTTCCAGCTGCGCGGTATAGCCTGAGTGCTGATAGTGGCAACCGCCGCACGTGCCAAAATAAGGGCATGGCGGAGCGATTCTGTAGGGTGAAGGCTTGATTATTTGATCGACGGTGGCGCGGGCGAAGCTGCTTTTCTCCTGAACGATGGTCGCGCTTATTTCTTCAGCGGGCAACACAAATGGCGTAAAGACCGTCTTGCCTTCAGGAAGACGTGAGAGGCCGTCGCCGCCGTACACGAGTTTTTCAATTGTCAGGTTCACAGATAAAAGAGGCTGAGCCGTGGAATCTTTGCTTTTTCAAACAGGCGTTTGTGAATAAATTGCTTTTGCAATTGTTCGATCTGCACACCCGGCATTTTGTTGCGATAGGGCGCGATTTCGCGATCTGCTTCAGTACGCAGCGTGAACAACTCGTTCTCAGGAGTGGTCATGGTCAGGGCGGCAAGAAGTTTTTCTTCCATCACGGTGAGCCGCCTCTCCAGGTCCTCCAATCGTAGACTCTTTACGGTAGCCAGGGAAGATGCTAAGTCCGCTAGTGTAACAGCACACTCTTCCGCCACCAACGTTACCGCAGTGTCTGACTTTGCCTGACGCAGCTTTTCTGCATTTGCCGCGAAATAGCGGGCTATTTCTTCATGTTGCAGTCCCTGGTCAGCGCCAGCTTTTGCCGGCTGCGCTCCGACTGCCGCTTCTTTCATCTCTTCTGCCGCTGTGAGCACCGCTTGAGCGCACCAGGCCAGCCCGTTGATCTTCTGCGTTTTCGATGGCCGTCGCTCATACTTGTCAAAGGCTTCATCCATTCCACGCAGAACGGCCTCCAACGGGATTCCTGCTTCTTTCCATGTGGTCATCAAGGCCCAGTCGAGTGTGGAAACAGTCAGAAGCGTGCCCCGCCTTCTACAGAAGTGCTGTTCAATTTCGGTGTAGTAGTTAAAGTAGTTGTCCACAGCAAGGGCCATCAGGAAGCGGGCTTCTGTTTTTGCGCCGCGTTGTTGCGTTCCCAAATAATGCGGAGCCCGTCGAGCGTAAGCAGATCGTCCACGTTCTTGATATATTTTGAGTGATCGCCAATCAGTCCAGCCAGGCCGCCGGTAGCTACAACTTTTGTATCCGGCCCAAGTTCATTGATCAGGCGTTCAAGAATGCCGTCTACCAATCCCAGATAGCCAAAGAATAAGCCTGCCTGAATGCTGCCGACAGTGTTGGTGCCAATTACCTTGGAAGGCTTGCGAATATCCACCAGCGGAAGACGGGCAGTGTGGTCATAAAGTGCGCGGGCTGAAATACCGATGCCCGGAGAGATCACTCCGCCAAGATATTCCCCTTTGCGTGAAATCGCGTCAAAGGTTGTAGCAGTGCCCAGGTCAACGACCACACATGGCCCGCCAAACTTTTCAAACGCAGCCACGCCATTCACAATGCGGTCCGCGCCCACTTCCTGCGGATTGTCATACAGCACTGGCATACCGGTCTTGATGCCGGGTTCCACGAAAAGCGCTTTGAGATGGAAGTAGCGCTCGCAGACTTCACGCAGAGTGGAATCCATGGTCGGGACCACGGAAGAAACAATGATGCCGCGAACTTCAGCCACTTCAACTTTTCCAATAGCAAACAGGTTGCGGAAGAGGACGCCATATTCATCCACGGTATGCGTCATTACAGTGGCGACGCGCCAGTGGGCCATCAAGCGAGGGAGGGTTGTCTTGTTTGTAACAGCGGCAGCGCTGTTCTCATAGACACCCAGCACTGTGTTGGTATTGCCAACGTCAAGAACCAGGAGCATCTTTCCTCCCAGGCCGGACGCTTCCGGAAATAACGATGCGCAAACCCTTGTCTGTACGCACGCGGAGAAAGCCGCGAGGATCCAGGCCGTCTGTAACGCCGTTGTAGCCGCCATCTTCATCCACGTGAACAAGTTTGCCCTGAGCGTAAGATGAGCGCGACTCCACACGCCGCATGATGGGCTCAAAGCGCAGCGCGGGAGTGCGTATCGGGCTGCTCATGGCCCGAAGCAAAGCGCGATATTCACGGTCGAGCGCCCGAATCAGCGCCGCCGCCACATCCTTGCGGGAAAATTCTCTGCCGCCTTCAATACACATGGAGGTGGCCGATCCATCCAGATCATCCGGGAAACTCTTCTGGTTTACGTTCACGCCAATGCCGATCACGGCATGATGCACGTTATTCCCTTCAGAGCTCATCTCGGTAAGGATGCCGGCAAATTTTTTTTCGTTGATCAGCAGGTCATTGGGCCAGCGGATATCGGCGGCCAAGCCGCTGGTTTCCCTCACTGCATCTTGCACGGCCACGCCGGCGATCAAGGAAAGCCACAGCGCTTCTGAGGGCGTCATGGGCGGACGCAACAAGAATGAACAATAAACGCCGGTACCACGTTCAGAGTGCCAGGAATGAGTGCTGCGTCCGCGGCCCGCGGTCTGTTCTTCAGCTAGAAAAACAGCGCCTTCCGGAGTGTCATCGGGATGCTGGCTTGCCAGGGCCGCTCCACGCAACGCAATTGAGTTGGTGGAGTCGGCCTGTACGCAATGATGGATATTGCCGGAAAAAATGGTGTTGCGCACCATAGGCGCGAGCAACTCCGGCAATAGATACTCCGGGTTCGTCACAAATCTATTTCCCTGCAGCCGGTGGGGGCGCCATGTGAGCTTCAACGTCGAGGTCGATCTTTATTTCATTGCCGACCATTCCCGGCGCTTTGGACACGCCAAAGTCCTGGCGATTGACGGTCAAGCTGGCATGTGCGCCCATTACTTTCCCCATTTTGCCGGCATCCACGGGCCCCTTCAACTCAAATGGGAGGTCCACATCCTTGGAAACACCCTTGATCGTCAGCGTTCCATGCGCCACGTAATCGTTGCCCTTTTTTTCTACCGACTTGCTCTGGAAGGTGATGTCCGGAAATTTCTCAGCGTCAAAAAAGCCGGGTGAGCGCAGGTCGTTGTCCCGCGAGGTATTGTCAGTGTTAACGCTTGCAGTCTTGATGTCCACGCTTACGGAAGACTTAGTGACATCTTTGTCGTCATAAAGGATCTTTCCCTCAAACGAAGTAAACCGGCCATTCACGGTGCTGACCATCAGGTGAGTTACAGCAAAGTTGACCGACGAATGGTTGGGGTCAATTTTGTATTCATCGGCAGCCAGAGCAGAACCGCAAACGGCGACTACCGCCAACAGCAATCCCAGGACTTTACGCATGAGTGAAAAGTTCTCCTTTTTCAGACTGTGGTTCTCTTGTAGTTGTTGAGCTTGCCTATAATACCGAATCTTCGACGCGAACTCCCGAGCAAGTTCTATATCATTGATAGCGTTGAAATTGGCGCGCGCTGTTTTAAGGGAAGCCCTGGCTCGCGCGAGCGTTTTGAAGACCTCCCCATCCGAGACCTTGGAGGTCGCGGGAAACGTGCAGTTTACTACTTTAACACCTAAGTTCGCACGTTATTTACGCAGGAACAATCCGCATGCTTAAGTCCACGGCTTGCGGCGAGTGAGTAAGCGCGCCAACAGAAATGTAATCCACGCCAGTTTCGGCGTACTCGCGTACATTTTCCAGTCGAATGCCTCCGGAGGCCTCAACGGGGACTTGCCGTGAATAGAGAGCTACGCGCTGCACCGCCTGGCGAACGTCTTCCACCTTCATATTGTCCAGCAGGATTCTCTCCGCGCCGTTGGCCAAGGCTTCATCCAGTTCAGTCATGGAACGCACCTCGACCTCGATAGGCTGCTCCTCTCGGCGGTTCCGCAGTGCTTTTTGCAACGCCACTGCCACGCCTCCAGCCAGCGCGATGTGGTTATTCTTTATAAGCACACCGTCAGAAAGGTCGAGCCGGTGGTTCTGGCCGCCGCCGCAGCGGACCGCGTACTTATCCAGCACTCGCAATCCGGGAGCGGTTTTGCGTGTATCCAGGATTCGCGCTTTCGTGCCATGAATGGCGTCAACGTACTTGCGTGTGGTGGTGGCAATGCCGCTGAGGCGCTGCAGGACGTTCAAGGTTACGCGCTCGCAGGAAAGCAATGCCCGCGCATTGTGCCGCACCACCGCAATGGCCTGTCCTTTACGCAGCCGGACGCCGTCAAAAATTTCCCCATGACTGATAACTTCCGGGTGGCCGATCACGTTGCGGTCCAGGTGCTCGTAAATTTCCAGAATGCGCGCGGTCGCGCCCACTCCGGCAAGGATGCAATCCTGCTTAGCCAGAATGGTGGCGGTGGCTCGCTGCTCCGCGTCAATGCAGGCGCGCGATGTGGCGTCACTGGTTGCGCGGTCCTCAAGCAGCGCGTGTTCCAGAATTGCACTGATTCTTCTACTGTGCCAGTCCATATTTTTTGTCGCTTCGCTCCCAACCGCTTTAAAAGTATCGTCCTGGCTAGTGTGCTCAGCCCCGCATCACGCCGCTCGACAGCACGGCCTCGCGGCTTACACTCCCCCAATTTGTCGCTTCGCTCCAAACCGCTTTAAGAGTATCGTCCTGACTAGTTTAACCAGCCCCGCATCACGCCGCTCGGCAGCACGGGCCTCGCGGCGTACATCCCTCTGAGCCGGGCCAGGCTTCCACTCCTCCGCTTTCACAAATTCTCCGATTGGGGGGTGAATCTTTAGCTTAACCCAGCTTTGCCAACGCAGTCTTTCCCTTTTCTATCAGCGTGTGCAATTCACCCTGACGCCTCCTTATGCCCTCAACCACCGACGCGGGAGCCCTGGCCAGAAACTGCTGGTTGCCCAGTTGACGGTCAGCATTGGCCAGCTCACCCTGCAGCTTGGTCATTTCTTTAGTCAGGCGCTCACGTTCGGCAGCGACATCAACTTTTTGCTCATACACCAGCGCGACTTCAAATTTGGGCGTGGTGCGCGCGCCGGGTATTTGCGCAAGGGACTCGCTCACAAACTCTATGCCATCCACGCCAGCCAATCGCTCCACCATACCGCGATTTTCTGTTACCAGCTTGCTCACGCCGGCAGCGGCGTGGATCTTTACCGGTGTCTTGATCTTGGGCTCAACTTTCATTTCCGCGCGCATGTTGCGGACTTTTTCAATCAGGTCCTGAAGCACCAACATCTGCTCTTCTGCCTGATCATTCAGCCAGCGCTGATCGAGTTCAGGATACTGCGCCAGAGCAATTGATTTGGCCGGCGGCTTGCCTTCATACATCGCATGCCAAACTTCTTCTGTAATGAAGGGCATGAAGGGCGAAAGCAGCCGCAGTGAGCCTTCAAATAAATCGCCCAGCAAAGTCACTGCGCTCCGGGCTTCTTCCGTCGCGCCGGAAAGGGCCGGTTTGATGATTTCAAGATACCAGTCGCAGAACTCACCCCAGAAAAATTTGTAGATGGTGTTGGCGGCCTCGTCAAAACGATATTCGGCAAGGCTCTGGTTCACCTGTCCGGCAACGCGATGGAAGCGCGAATAAATCCAGCGGTTTTCCAGCTTGTTGAGCTGATTCAGCTTTGCGCCACCGGTCAGGCTGGCCCCTGCGACGCGATCCAGGTTCATGAACATGAAACGAGCAGCGTTCCATATCTTGTTGGCGAAGGCCCGATAGCCATCGGTGCGGCTCTCAGAAAAAGCAATGTCGGTGCCGGGTGACGCCATGGATGCCAAGGTGAAGCGCACCGCGTCCGTGCCGTACTTTTCAGTGACCTCAATGGGATCGATCACGTTGCCTTTGGTCTTGGACATCTTTTGGCGGTCGGCATCGCGCACCAAGGCGTGAATGTAAACATTTTTGAACGGCACGTTGCCCTGCGGATGATCGGCCATGAAGTGGCAGCCCAGCATAATCATGCGCGCCACCCAGAAAAACAGAATGTCAAAGCCAGTGATCAGCAGCGTGGTGGGATAGAAAACGTCGAGGTCGCGGGTCTTTTCCGGCCAGCCAAAAACGGTGAATGGCAACAGGCCGGAAGAGAACCATGTATCCAGCACATCGTTGTCTTGCGTGAGTTTTGCGCCCCTGCATTTTTCGCAAGCTGCGGGCGCAGAACGCGCGACGGTTATGTGCGAGCAGCCTTGGCAATGCCACGCTGGAATACGGTGTCCCCACCAAAGCTGGCGGGAGATGCACCAGTCATGGATGTTGCGCATCCACTCGAAATACGTCTTGGCGTAATTTTCAGGCGTGAATTTGATCTCGCTTTTTTCTACCGCTTCAATAGCGCGATCAGCCAGCGGCTGAATCTTGATGAACCATTGCGTGGAAAGCCTTGGCTCTACAATGGTCTTGCAGCGATCACACTTGCCAATGGCCAGCGTGTGGTCCTTGATTCCGGCAAGCAGGCCTAGCTCTTCCATGTCGCGCAGGATTTTTTCCCGCGCCTCATAGCGATCCAGCCCCTGATACGGCCCGCCATTCTCGTTGATGCGAGCCTGATCGTCCATTACGTTGATCTGCGGGAGATTGTGGCGCAGGCCAATAGCAAAATCATTGGGATCGTGCGCCGGCGTAACTTTTACCGCCCCGCTGCCGAATTGTGGATCGGCAAAGTTGTCGGCGACGATGGGAATCTCGCGGTCCACCAGCGGCAGACGCAGCTTTTTGCCGACAAGCTTTTTGTAGCGCTCGTCTTTCGGATTCACGGCCACGGCCGTATCACCCAGCATGGTTTCCGGTCGCGTAGTAGCGATGGTCACAAACTCTTTTGGATCGTTGGCCAGTGGATATCGGAACGAATACAGCTTGCCGGCAAAATCTTCATGCACGACTTCCAAATCAGAGATGGCCGTCATGCAGCGCGGGCACCAGTTCACAATGTACTTGCCGCGGTAAATCAACCCCTGCTCATGCAGCCGGACGAAGCACTCAATCACCGCGCGAGAGAGGTTCTCGTCCATGGTGAAGTATTCGCGGTCCCAGTCCACTGAAGCGCCCAGCCGCTTCATCTGTGCCTGAATAGCGCCGCCATAATGCTTTTTCCAGTCCCAGACGCGTTGCAGAAACGCATCCCGGCCGAAAGCCTGGCGACTCTTGCCTTCACTGGCAAGCTGGCGCTCGACCATCATCTGCGTGGCGATGCCTGCGTGATCTGTTCCGGGAAGCCAAAGCGCGGTAAAGCCCCGCATGCGCTGCCAGCGGGTGATGATATCCATCTCCGTCTGGTTCAGCATGTGTCCCATGTGCAGGCGCCCAGTAACGTTGGGCGGCGGCAGCAGCATGGTAAAGATGGGCGTGGCAGCTTCCGGCGAGCCGGGCTCCGGCGTCTTGACGGAAAAGAGCTTTTCCGCGACCCAGTATTCCGCCCAGCGCACTTCGATGGCGCTGGGATCATAGGTTTTGGGGAGTTCGTGGGACATGTGCGCCGTAAGCAGCTAATCTTCGAGTTTACAGGCGCAGTGCGGATGTGAGCAACCATGCGTTGACTAGGCCGGGATAATCCAAAGCCAAAAAAGAAAAAATCGCGCAAACAACAAAATTAGATCGATTAATTTGCTGATTGCGCGAGTTCAAATTGCTTTGCACTTACCGTTCGCAGTGCAGCTTACCATCGTCGTTGATAATGTCACTCTTGCATTTTTGGAAGTCATCCAGCTTGGCATCGCGTGCGCCGCCATCTCTGGTCTGGCAGTGTGCCTTCAAGTCGTCACCATCAATGCGAATGCTGTCGCATGACTGCGTATATGGACCTGCGGGCCAGTTTCCCTGATAGTTTCCCGGATAACCTACTCGTCCGACGGCAGATACGCACTTCAGATTGCCATCGTCATTGATGATCTGCCCGCGACATTTCCGGTAATCGTCAATTTTGGTATTGTTCCAATTGCCGCTTGCAGTCTTGCACCGCGCTTCAAGATCGTCGCCGTGGCTCTTGATGTCCTTGCAGGTCTGCGTGTAAGGCCCGCTAAATCCGCCGACAGGAGCGCCATAGCCGCCCTGATACGTTCCGACCGGGGCACCTGGTGCGCCGTAAACGCTGGTGACGCAGCGCAGCTTGCCGTTGTCATTCACGATTTCGCCGCGGCATTTGTTGTAGTCATCCAGCTTGGTATCTTTCCAGTCGCCGTTGGCCGTCGGGCAGCGGGCTTCAAGGTCGTCACCATGCTGGTGCACATCCTGGCAGGATTGCGTGTAAGAGCCGGCCGGAAGCCCCGCAGCTACGCCGCCGCTTCTGCTGCAGCGCAATGCGCCATCGTCGTTAATGATGTCGCTGCGGCAGCTTTGCACATCCCGCAATTGAGCGCTCTGCCAGCGCCCTGTTGAATCCTGGCAGTTTGCCGACACAACATCATCGTGAAAATCAATGTTCCTGCAGGTTTGCTGATACGAACCTGGCGGAATGGACTGTGCGTTGGACGCGACCCCCAGTCCCATAACGAACATCAAAGCGACCCCACACCTTAAAATGCTCTGCATAATCTTTTCTCCCTTCAGCGCGCCGGTATTCCCCTTGCGAATATCTGGTCTCTGGAAGTTAGATTCCATCTCTCAATGTTCAGGTTGTGGTGAGAAGTTGCACCAGAGCTGCCGATGAGGCAACCCAGTATCGCCAAATGTTTACAAAATGCAAAAAAGCGACGCTGGCAGCGTCGCTTTCAGCAACACAGCTTTTTTTACGCTATTTCCTGGACCTCAACTCGCGCATGATCTCTTCCACCAGCTCCGGCTTCAGGCGCTCCATTACTCGATGCACTGCCTGGGCAATATTATGATGGTCAGCTCCGGTTTCGGTTGCTGCCGCAACGGCTGCAGCTTCCACGCCCGCGGTAACAACTTCATGAACATCCGATGACTCAGATTGATGCGTATTTCCAGTGGGTGTTGCGCTGGAAGAAATTGAACTAACGGAAGCTGAGTTAGCGGAAGCTGCCTCCGCAACGCTTTCAGCGATGGCTGCGGGGCTTTCAACCGACGTCGGAATGGGCTCGTGCGTTTGGACCGGAGGACGATATTCGAATGACGGTACTGCTTCTTCCAAAGGCGCTGGTGCGGCAGCCTGCGCTGCATAAAGTGGCTGCGACTGTAAATCTTCTGCGGGCGCGGCAGACGCATTTTCCTGCGCCTCAGCTGGCGCTGTAGTTTGGCTATAAGCGGCCATGGCGGCTGCTACACGCGCTTCAAAATCGGCGTCGCTGACTTCGCCTGTTGCTTTGACAGCATGCAAAGTCGACAGATCACTCTGCGAAGGCGCAACGTGTATTGATGATGCCGAAGAAGGCTCTTCTGCCGCGACATTGGAAGCATCGCCAACCAAAGAATGTTCTTGAGCAACAGCTTTCAGTGCCGCTTCCGGCACCGATTCAAAAGTTGACAGCAATCCAGGCTCAACATGGTCCGCCACGGTAGCCCGCGTCGTTTCATCCGCCGTTTCCTGCAGCTCCGGTTCACGCGGGATATCTATTTCACCCGTCGGAGGGGCGGACGTAGGCATCACTTCGTAAGAAGATGCTGGTTCCGGCTCTTTATAAACAGGAATAAATTGCGGATGCGAATGCGCTGCGACATCATTGGTCGAAGGCGAGCTGGCTTCGGCCGCCACAGGAGACGCCTCTGGATCGGCGAGCGGTTCCATTGCCACGGTTTCCGGCTCTGCTTCCACGGCAACTGGTTCAGGTGCGGCCTCTACCGGCGTTGCTGCGATCTCGTGCTCCGTATGAGCCGGCGCGGCGGCCACAGGTTCCGGCTTCTCTTCTTCTTTCCAGGAAACCGGCAGCTCGTATTCCGCAGTGGGAATCGGTGGCGCAGGCACTATCACTGAAGTCTCAAAAGCTGCCGACGGGCTGCTCACCCCAAAGTGCTGCGGCGCAATGGATGAATCCGCGCCCAGCATGTCATTGAATGCGGCAGCGCCAGCCATGTGGTCTGGGACTTCCACCATGGGCTGCATGCTGGCTCTAGGTGAATGATGTTCTGTGGGCTCCTGCACGGCAACTGCTTCTTCCTGGTGCCGGCTTTCCGGAGGGACAGTCTGCGCAACTATGGGCGGGACCGCCATTTTCTCAACCCGCTCTTCAAACTTCTTCATGATGGCCAGAAGATCGCTGGCCTCAAATGGCTTGATGATGACGCCATCGGCCTTTACGCGGTTCGCGTCCTCCGGCTTGTACGGCTCCATTTTGCCGACGGTCAGCAGCACCGGGATCTTCATGGTATCCAGTGAGCCTCGGACTTTTTCACAGACTTCCAGCCCTGAATATCCCGGCATGTAAACGTCAAGGATGATAATGTCGGGCTTTTGCTCGGCAATTTTCTTCACGGCAGCCGCGCCGTTGCTGACAGCCACAACCTCGTAGCCCGCTTCAGAAAGTATTTTCTTGCCCATGTTCTGGGCAGTCATGCTGTCATCGGCAAATAGAATTCTTAGAGACACGTAAAAACACCTTTACTTACTCAAGTCGCGGCGCAAAACCGGCACGCATCAACTCGTAATCATGAACTTACTGGTAATGCCAGAAGCCCCCAAAATCGCGCGCCAGAGCATCCCATAGAGGCGGGAAACAGCGCTAACTTACTGATAATTACCGTTGAAGTCAATCAGAACACTACCTAAGAACCTACAGAAGCATGCATTGTCTGCATTCCAAAAGTGCTAGTCCCACCGGGTTCCCCATTGGTCGCTGGACCATTCAAACCCAGGTCTTGCCTAAAACGGAATCAGCTTCCGCAGCCCCTTCTTTCCTTTTTTCTTGCTGCTGGATTCCTGCTTGGAATCAGCCGATGCCGCCTTGCTGTCTGCGGGCTTAGCTGGGCCGTCCGTCGTCGTCTGGCTGGTTGGCTGCGCTGCCGGATCCGCTTTCTGTATATCGTTTACCTGAGGCGGAGCTGGTTTAGCCGCTGTACCCTCTGTTGGTGTGGAATCAGTGGCGCCAGGCGCCTTTTCATTCGCATCTGGCGTTCCCGTTCCCGTGCTCACGGCCTGGACACCAATGTTGTTGCTTGGCGCAACGCCACTGACCTGTGTTTTCAAGTCATTGATGATTTCCGGCGCGCTGGTAACCGTTTCTTCTTGGAGGTTGGGCTCACCTACTTTGGTGGATGGCGCAACGTTCGGGTGCTTCTTGAAATTGCCGGTGACTTTGGCCACCAGCTTCACTTTGTCTCGGCTGGATTCTTCTGCTTTGCTCTCTGCCAGAGCTTCCGCTGTCGGCTCCGGAATCGGGGCTTTC
>JBAVLE010000348.1:0-11437 GCA_049688735.1 Candidatus Angelobacter sp.
GCCTTGAGGCGTTTCAATGTGCTTTAAGAAAGACTGGCGAGGCAGAGGCGACGGCAGGTCGAGAAACCATCGCTGCTTATATCCAAATCGCGCCGGCCAGTGCGCGGAAGAAATAATCGCCCCATCGGGCGCAATCAGGTCTAAAAAATCCAGCCGCTGCGCCGCTGCGTCTGTAGCCGCTTCATTTACATAGTTTGCGTATTCCGCGCCGTTGGCAAGCTCCGCAAGTGTGCGCTGCATCGCGTCAGAACCTGCAATTGTATCCACACCGCGAGTTATATCGTCGCCCGCATGTTCAAACTCTCGCCGGAATTGGTTCACCAGCGCCGCTGTTCGCTCCTGCTCCACCTGCCGGAAAGCTTCGTGCGCGCGCTCTTCAATCAACCAAGCCACCGCGCCCACGCTGGCGGTAATGCTGATGGTTACCAGAAGAAGCAGCTTAGTCTTTAAAGACAATGCCTACCGCGCTCCTTCCATCCAAAGCTGATCAAGGTCCCATCCGCCATTTAACTCCTGCTGCCAATTGTGCGCCGAGTTGTTGAGCCAGAGCACCTCGGGAACGTGGGCCACAGGCAGCACGCGGTTGCTCTCCAGCAATTTGCGCTCGAGTTCCAGCAGGTCTTCAGGTCGCGTCGCGCCAAGTATCGCTGGAGTGCTTTCCTGCGGAAGCCCAAGATCCTCCGCGCGCGCGGCCAGCGCAACCGATGGATCGAGCGATTGCAAGGGTACGCGCAGCAGGACAGCGTCCGCATTCAGCGAAGCTCGCGCCGCTTTGCTATAGAGATGCGATTCGGCATAGGGCTGCACTATGATTCCTGCTTCACGGGCATCGACGGCGATCCTCTCGGCAGCCAGCCGCGCCAGCGGATCGGCAAAATCATATGCGAGCGCAATCGGGCTGATCACTACAAAGGCCGCGGCATCCGCGCGCAGCTCTTTTGCCCGATTCACATCAGTTGCGCCGTTAAACATAAACTCATATCCCGTAAGCCACTGTGGCAGCAGCCCTGAAGCGGGCAGAGCCTTACGCTGAAAGATAACATTGCTGATGGCCGCGCGGTTGATCGTTAGTCCCAGCGCCTGCCGCACGCGCGCGTCCACGGGCTTTCTGCCCGGCCTTCCCCCTGATTCCGGTTGAAGGAAGACAAGAGCCAGCAGATCGGCAGGACGAGACAGCGTGACGGTTTGATTGTTCTGCTCCACGTTGCGGATTTGGTCAATGCTCAATTCAGTGGCCGCATACGGGCCAAGCTGGCGGTCCATTAGCTGGTCGCGAAGGGAAGCGCCCATCTGGAATTCAATGGTGTCGGCAAACGGTCGCCCGCCCCAATAATCTTCATTGGCAGTGAACTGCGCGTGTTCTCCGGCTTGCCGCTGATTAAGTCTGTAGCTTCCCGTGCCAATCAAGATTGGCGTATTGCTGCCATCGGCTTGGCGTTTCACGATTGCATAGCGCGGAAGCGCCAGCAACTCCGGCATCTGCTGGACGGCATAAGGTGTTTCGATCAATACGGTCTGACGGTCAATAGCGGAATATTTCCACGCTGGGTTACTCTTCGCCAGACTCGCTGCAACATCAGCGGCAGTCAGCACCGTTCCGTCATGGAAATTCGCCAGCCTGAGTCGCAATTGCCATGCTCGTTTTGCCTGGTCCGCGTGCCATGAGAGAGCAAGCCCCGGACGCAAGCGGCCCTGCGCGTCAACTGCCGCCAGGTTCTCAAATGCGAGCGCAGCCATGCGGTCACGCGCGGCGGGATAATCTTCATCACTTAGAGGATCGATTGAAAGCACGCGGTCATGAAGCAGAACGCGCACAGTCCCGCCGTATCGCGGACGTGATCCGCCATACGCGCCTGCCGCCAGCAGCGCTACGCTACTGATTGCAAATAACTGTAAGAGTAAACGCTTCATACTTTCCAGTCTGCGAATGCAACACGCCGTTCACTAGCTGCCCATAATTGCCCGCGATCCACAACGCATCGACTGTGCCTGCTAAATCCACCGGAGCGCTTACCGGCAAAGCTTCACGACCGGAAATCTCAATGGCCTGTACGCTGTCCGGGCGCGTGGTGTCTGCTGGCGAACTGGTCAGCACCTGCCATCCCGAACCGCAGACTGAGTGCACCGGAGCCAGCGTGCTTCCCCATCCATTGAACGTTGCGATGGGGGTGCCAAGATCGTTTTGAAATAGCCGCGTGTGTCCGTCCGTACCGGTAAAAAGCCAAACGTGCTGGTCGCCATTTTGCCATGTTGCTCCGGAAAAAAATGGAGCGACGGATGCCCCCGCGCCGGAGCCTGCCAGCAAGCCACTGAAGAAATTCCTTCGCGGACTAAAAAACGCGACCAGCCCTTCGCCAATCGGCCAGGGATCGTCGCTGCCCCGGCAATCCAGCGATGGAGGAGAAATCTTCCCGCTGCAACGCGCGTCCGGAAGAAACACGTTGATCTCTCCGCTGCGAACTTCCAACCTTCCGCGCAGATCGCGCGGCCACGGGTTCTGGTGGGGGATCCCCAAGGTTTGTCGCGGACGCCATTGTCCTGAGTCCATTGAATACAGCGAAAGTTGGCTCGGCTCCAGCACCAGCAGGTTCTGGCTGTCCTGATAAAAATCCAGAATGGGTGTTTCCTGCTGCCACACAGATATCTTGCGGATGGTAAGCGTAGTGGCGTGCGCGGCCTGCCCCTGCTGCGGACGCATTAGTTTCTTGATCACGGTCTGGCTGCTCGATCCCTGCTGAATGTTGGCAATCAACAAATAGCCCTGCCAGTCTTCAGAAAAAGTTATGTGCACTTCCGCCACTGCCTGCTCCGGCTTTACCACCCTGACGTTGGCATTGCGGAAGGCATTGAAGATTGCGTTCTGCAAACCTTCCACTCGTTCCGGTGACAACGAAGACAAGTTCTGGAAAGTTACGGCGACTGCCGAGGGGGATCCCGCACGTGACTGTATCAGTTGAACAAATTCCGTGGCAGCGGCGGAAAGGGAAGACGTGTCCTGCGTTTCTGCAACCATATGCGATGTCGAAGCTAATCCTGCGACAGCAAGAAGCAGAGTGAAAAACAATCGATGAATGTCGAGCCTGAGCATATGAACGGATTGAGAAAACACGGTATGTCCTGCAATTCACACCAGCTACTATGTTTGGCCAAGCTGAGCCTTGATTTTCGCGATTTCGTTCCGAATGGTCTGGTTCTGAAGATTTAAGGACAAAGCCTGTTCAAACTCCTGTAAGGCGAGCGGCAATTTTCCTTCAGCCTCGTAAACAACAGCCAGAGCAGCGTGAAAATCAAAGCGCTCCGGGCTCCATTGCGTTGCTACACGCAAAGATTCCTGTGCCGAAGCGAGGTCGCCTTTCTTGAGTTGCGCCAATCCCAGATAAAAATAGCTACCAGGAGTGGGGCGCAGGGAAATCGCTTTCTGCAAATAAGATTGAGCCTGGGCGTGATCGCCAAGCTTATAATAGGCCACTCCCAGGTTGTAGTAAGAATTCACGAATGACGGATCTAGCATGAGAATGCGCTTGTATACTGCGATTCCATGCTCAAAATCGCCGGCTTCGAAATACGTATTCGCCAGATTGCTTTGAGCTCCCATGTTGGCGGGCGCCATGCTGGCCCCTCTTTTATAGAGAGTCATGTCATCTTTCCAGAAGACACTTTGCGCGATAGTCGCCGTGCAAAGAATTATCGCTACGGCAGCCACGGCAAGGTTGCGAAAGTACACCGAGAGGTGCAATCGTTCTCCGGCACCTTTCATAACGAGGGCGATGAGAGCGCACACCCCGATCGAAGGCAGATACAGGTAGCGGTCGTGAGCAATTTCCCCTATGTCCAGTGCCGTTAGATTGAATGCAGGAACCAGTAGGAAGATTGTCCAGGCCAGGAAGAAAACCACTTGTCGCGATGCTTTTGCCTGGCCAGATTTCCTCAGATGCAGGACCCAGACAGTCAAAATGCCGCCAAGCATGAGCAATATCAGCGTCGGCGCGAGAAAGCCCGTGACGGATGCCGTCTTTATATAAGGAGTGTCGTAAAAAGGGCTCAACCCCGTGGGGGCCAGCAAAAGACCCAGATAAAAAATCACAATAGACGGCAAAGTTAACAGCACCACTTTCAACGGCAAAGGTGTCAGTGTGTGGCTGAAACCGCCCAAAACATGAATGCGAACAGCTGTGTAAATTGCGGTAACCGCAAAATAGGGAGCGGCGCTTTTAACGGCGGATTGAAGTTTTCTCTGATTCTCATCACCAAGGAGAAGCGCGTAGGAGAGAATCAAAAAGGGAAAAATTAGCGCAGTTTCTTTGCACAAAAGCGATGCCGCAAATGCGAGCCAGGAAAAAAAGATCAAGGCCGGCTTTTCCCGGGCCTTAAGGTAGGAAAGGAAGGCGACAAGAAGGAAGGCCGCCGCAAGTGGGTCAGTACTGCCGCTGATCCAGGCTACAGACTCAACATGGATAGGGTGCACGGCAAATATCAGGGCGCCGGTGGCCGCTGCTGCCACGTCTCCCAGTAAGGCAAGCAACATATGAAAGCAAAGAAATACGACGAAGGCGTGCAGCAGGAGGAGCGCTATGTGCCAGCCTGAGGGATGCAACCCGAACATAAAGTAGTTCAGGTTTGTCCAGACGCCAAATAAAGGCCGATAGTATGAAAAGTCTCCAACCAGATAGCCACCGGGGTGAGAAAAGTATCCCGGTATAGAGCCGAGATGAGCGAGGGTAGAGTTCTCGAGGACCTGTTTCCGATCGTCAAATACAAAACCGAATCGCGAGGTGAGGCAATACGCAAGTATTGCGCTCGTCACCGCCACTAGGCCCCATCGTTGATGTGCTTTCAACATTGCTTGTAACCTTGCAGTCCCATTCGCTCATTGAAACGGAAAATTCCCGCCGTTACAATCAGGAAAAACGCTGGGTGAACCATCCCCATTACGGAAGACGCTGACCTCACCGCAGAATGATGATCGTTATAGATCGCAGAGGCCTCCCGCCAGCCCGGGCCGCCTGTCCGGTGGGAACAAGCAGCCCGGAGAATCCCGGCAGAAACTTATCTGGCCTTCCACGTTTTGTTTCTGGTTGCTTGCTGGGCCGGCGCAGGTTGTTCGTCCTGATCCTGGTCGGAGCCCTCACTCTCTTCCGCCGCAGCCTGTGCCGCTTTGGCATTAGTGAATGCCTCCGGCGTCACGCCGCTCTTCATTATGTCGTTGAAAAAGATCTTGGCGTCTGATGGCACCATCATGATTTGCAGCTTGTCAGACATGCGCTCGGCCACAATCTTATTAATCAACAGCGGACTCTCTTTCAGCAGCGCTGCTTCAGACTTCATGCGTTCGCTGTCGGCAACGGCCACAATGCGGATGCGGTTGGCTTCAGCTTCGGCCAGCATGCCTCGGCGCTCCATCTCAGCCTTGCTGTCGATCACTTTGGCCTGCGCCTGTGCTTCAGCATTTTTCACCGTAGTTTCTTTTTGCGCCGCTGCTTCCAGACGAGACTGTTCAATCTGCTTCTGCTTCAGGGGTAGGGTGTATTTCATGGCGTCTGCCTCTGACTTGGCTTGCAACACTCTTACTTCGCCCGCGCCCTGGGCCTGCTTTACCTGCCGCACCCGCGCGGCTTCCGCCTCAAGCTCCGCAATCTTCACTTCTTTGGCCTTCATCTCGGTTTCCACACCCATGCCCTCATTCTGCTGTTCTTTCAGCAGCAGGCCTTCCAGACCCTTTGCGTATTCTTCAGGTAACTGGACATCGCGCAGCATGACTTCTTTCACAATGATGCCATCAGCTCCCAGCTTGCGGGTGATGCGGTCCGTGGCGGTTTGCCGGATCTCTTCACGCTTGGTGGCAAAAACTTCGCGGACGGTATAGTTCGGCGCCAACTCGCGAAAGACACTGGAGACTACCGGCGGCACGATTTCTTTCTCTACCGGCTGTGGCACGTTGGCATGGATGTAATCGAGTCTTGCCGGATCGAACTTGTACCGCACCGTAGTGGCCAGGCCGATGCTCAGGCCTTCACGCGACTGCACGGTGAAGGCATCGGCTTTCTTATTTTTGCTTTCACGCTTTTCTGCTTCAGCTTCGCTGGTCGACTCCAGCCCGTCTTTGCCGGACGAGGTTGTCAGCACCTGGTCACGTATGTCATAGAGCACCACTGAATCGAGCAGTGGCGCAATGAAATGCACGCCCGGATACAACGTGCCTGGAAGCGTTCCTGCAGTCTGGCTTACTCTGATGCCCCCCATCCCGCTGGGCACCACCACAATGCCGGCAGCAAGAATGAGCGGCAGCCAGGCCGCAGGAAACGCCCATTTGGCAGTGGTCCAGTTCAGTTGCGGTTTTTCCACGATAGCGCCATGACTTCCCACCCCGCCACGCGCAAAGAGCGGCGCGTATCGGGGGCCCGGAGTTGGCCGCTCCGCGGGGGCGCCTTCCGGTCCCGATGAAAGCCCGGATTCGGAGCCTGGAGCTATATGCCGCAACTGGCGGTGATACTGGACAACCTGGTAAAGATTTTTGAAAATGTTGATGGCAGCGGCCGCAAGCAGGCCCCAGCCGGTGAACAGCAGCAGATATCTCAAGAACAACATCGCAATGCCTCCTAAAAGACCAAAACCTTTTTCACCGCAGAGGCCGCTGAGAACGCAGAGGTCAGAAAATAAGGATCAAAGACCGGATTCGCTTCATCGGTTTCCTCGTCTCGTCCGCTTTAGCTCCGGGTGCCTCGTTTCTGACTGCCTTATTCGTGCGCTTCGCATCGATTTGCGGCTATCTTCAACTGCCCTTCTCTGCGATCTCCGCGGTTCAATTTCTTCATCGTTATTGCTCTGTAGTTTCAACCGTTGCCGTTGGGGCAGAGGCTGGAACCTGAATGTCACTGCCGGGCACTGCATTGGCCAGCGTTACGGCTGGCTGCGTTGGGTATGGCACGTTGAAAACTTTGGCGATCATTGCATCGCGCTCATGCCGCACCATCACCGTGTCTCCCACCTGCACCAGCGAATAAAGCTCTTCCACATCCTGCTTGCGCATGCGAAAGCATCCGTGCGATACGGCTTTGCCAACGGAACTCTGCACGTTGGTTCCATGAATGCCGTAGCCTCTCAGGCTCAGCCCCATCCAGCGCGTGCCCAGCGGGTTGTCTTTCCCCGGCGGCATCTCCATATCACCGCGCCGGTAAACGGGATCTTTAGCGTGGTTGATGATGACAAAATCGCCGTTTGGACTGGGCGTGCCGCGAGCGCCAACCGCGATGGGATACGTCTTCAATACCTGGCCGTGATCGACGATGGCCAGTTGTCGGTCGGTAATACTGATAATGATCTGGCGGCGGGGTGTTGCTGGAACTAGCGCGACTGGCGATTCGCCTTCAATGTTCTTGGCTTGTTTCGCAGGCACGCTCCCAAGCTGTTCGCCCGCAAGCGGATCAGTCTGGAATTGCGCCTTCGGCAACGAGGTCGATGTGCTTTGGCTGAGTGCTGACCGCTGATTGCTGAGTGCTGCCAGTTCCTGCGCTTGTTCCCGCTGCAGGCTGGCGATGTGCGCCTTAGCTGCCAAATGGATGCTGGTAACCGAGAACACCGTCGCTGCGAAGATCGCAATGAATTTCGATTTTCCTGAGATCACAACTAGCCGCCGCATGTTGATTTCTCCTTGTGTCGTGTGACACCAGGATTAAGAGCAGACTGGCAGCCAATAAGTAAATGATTGAAAGATAAAGATTTAGCTTTTTTAAAGAGGGCGGCCGACGTGTGGCGATCAAGACAGTGTGTCGACACAGACACGCGTGCGCAATAAAAATGGGTTTCAGGCAGCTATACCTGAAACCCTAGGAGCGCAGCCAGGAGTCAAGATAAATAGACGGAACAAAGTTCCCGCCAAAATTCCTCAAAATCCAGCCGCTACAGAGATTAGACACAAATAGATGAACGGGTGGAACAGAAAAATTCCGACCGAAGGATTGGCGGTACTCAGTTAATCAGCTTGTCATCTGGAGGGCAAAAAACATGGGATTGACTGGAGGAGTGGTGGCTGCCGAAGTCTGCCACAAATAGTAAAGGCTGTGACATTGGTTATGCTCTAGCTGCCAGCTCCTGCGAGGGAGTTAACAGCGTGGATGCATGTACCGTCACAGCCCTAGATGCGATCACTGCTTTCGCAGTTCCTGACCCCAACCTGCCCCTCGCAGAGCCTGTCGGTTTTTTCGGGTCCGGGTGTTCACTGGATCGCTCCACTGAACCTGATCACTCAGTCTACTTCGGATCAGCCACTGTTTATTTTGACTAACCCTTTCGACCGTCGACATGAGTGATCCTAGCTGAAGACGGTGAAAAGTCAACGCCCATGATCTGTGCAAACGAAGATTTTTTTCCTCATATTCCTGATTTGAAAAACCCTGATAAAACGCGGCCCCGAGGGCACTCTTTCAGCCTTGTCCGTGATTTCCACAACGCTTTCCACAAAATCTTTATGCCGAAGGTGCAGCGCCAAAACGCGCCAAACGTGCAAATGAACCAAAGATGTTCTTGACGGCACAACCTGACCTGCCTCATTGTGTCTCTTAGAGACCAGATGTCAGATCTCATCGCCTACGTCGACGGTGGCTCCCACGGCAGTCCGGGGCCATCTGGTATTGGCGTTTTAATTGAGAAGCCGGACGGAGAAATGATCCGGATTGCCCGCTGGATTGGCCATCATGACAACAATGTGGCCGAATATGCCGCCCTGCTGGAAGCCCTGCAGCGCGCGCTGGAACTCAATGCCACCTCTTTAAGCGTCTTTAGCGACTCAGAGCTGGTAGTGAAACAGATGACCGGCGAGTATTCCTGCCGCAGCCCGCGGCTTTACTCCCTCCACTGGATGTGCCGCAAGCTGGCCCGGACCTTGAAATTCTGCATCTCCCACATTCCCCGCGAACAGAACCAGGAAGCCAACCGCCTGGCGAACCATGCGGTGCGGTTCCGACGGGAACCGGTTCTGGATCAGTAATCGCGGATATCGCCTGGTTGGAAAAAACCTTACCACGGATTTCACTGATCACACGGATGGTTGGGGTTTTCAGATCGCGCGTGGAATATCAACGGCTGAGTTCTTCGACAAGCAGCTCAATCCGAGTCATCCCGTGTTCATCCGTGGTGAGATTTTGGTTTGGCTCTTCCAGATCCCGGTGATTACGCGCGATTCCGGCGATCCTACGCCTTCGTGTGCTCGTAATATTTGCCGATGATGTGTCCGATCTCCACCGCCGCTTCAGGATCAAGATCCACAAATTCAAAGCCGGCGTACTGCTGGTCGGAAAAGCGCAGCCGCGCATTCACGCGCACGCGGATGTCCTCTGTCGGCTCGTGGATGGTGAAGGTATAAATCTTGCTATCTTCGTTGTAAAGCCGTTCCGGTTCCATCATAAAGCCGCCACGCGCCAACTGGCGCAGCACTCCGGCTTGCCCGCCTTTGGGGTCCATCACCAGCACTTGTGACTGGTGCGCGATGTCCACTCGCTCAAACCTGCGGCGCTCTTCCGGACTCTGTGGATTTTGCGCTTCCTGCGTAGGCCTCATCGAATCTGTTCTCCAAATGCGCTGACTGGATCAATGTCCACGGGCACATCTTTCACGGTTGTTAGCGCCGATTTTAACTCAGCCGGCATGGAATCATACTTTTTAAACCATTGCTCAGCGCGGTTCCTGTCTCCCGTGGCTTCAATTTCCAGCAGCTCTTTGGCCAGCGTTGCAATCGCATCCGGCATTTTTGTGAAATCAATTGCATACTTTGAGGTCTTAGGATCGAACGTGATGGCGCCATGCTCGGCCAGATAGTTGAACTCCATCATCTCTGCGCGTCCGTGGGCTTCCGCAACGCCAAAGCGGACGGTACGGAAAACCCCGGCAACATGCGACGCATAAAATGTGTTGGCCTGCGTTTTCTGTATTACGCCCTTATCCATAAGCCAGTTCAGCGCGAACAATCCCACGATGTCGGCCTTGGCTTCTTCCAGTCCTGCATACGTCGGCCCAATCGACTCACGAATATCGGCCTTGCCGGCTGCTGTGCGGGCATAAGCGGGACCGAGCCCGTGGCAGATTTCATGCATTAGCACCACGGCCAGATAGCCTTCCATGCTGGCCAGCGCAGCCTGGTCTTCACGCATCAATTGCTTGGCAATGGGCAGCACCACGTAGTTCACGCGCGCGTCCATGAAGTTTTTGAAGAAGATTTTTTTGGTGCCTTTTTCCTGGTGAATGCGCGGATCGTTCGGCAGATTATCTGCCACCGCCTGATAGCCATGGCGCAGGTCGCCCGCGCGGAACGGCGTGTCCATTACTTCCATGGGCGTGCTCTTGCCCTGCATTGAAGGACGATCTTCCGGCGCCAAAGGCAGGGCATCCTGTATGTCCGGGACGTATTTCTTGAAAGTATCCAGGCTGGCGCTCTCTTCCTGATTGCGAATCATCACCGCTGCGCCGTAAGAAGTCTTCACGCCCAGCAGATCGTCGAGATACGTTTCATACGGAGCAAAGATAATGTCGAACTTTGGGTTTTCCAGGTCGAGCCACGCAATATCGCTTTTGTAGTAGTCGTCAGTCAGCAAGGCATCCGCGCGCAATTGCAGGAAGCCGGCGAAAGCTTTGTCCGGGCTGAGCGCCGCGGCCTCACGCAGCGCCTTGGAGGCTCCTATGAGCCACGGCTTGTATTCAACGTGATAAGGAACGCCAACCAGCTCACCGCCCTGGCGCTTGACCACGGTGAACGGGCTGTAAATCTGGGCTTTCTTTTCCGGATGCTTCGCGACGTAGGCTTCAATCTCCTGCCGCGTGATTCCGGGAGGGTAAAGCGCATGGCCGGGCAGAAACGGGTCACTGCCGATAAAAGGCTTGTTGTTCTCCAGCAGATCATAGCGGCTGCCGTTAATCATCAGGAAGCGGCGGATCTTCTGGTTCATTACCTGGTTGCAGCCCAGCAGGCGCTTGTATAGCTCCAGCCCTTTCGGATCGCTCTGCCGCCAGTAAATGCTTTCCAGAAACTGCGATGCTTCCACCAGCTTGTAAACCATTTTGCGCTCATTGTCGGTGAGGCCGTTCACGCTGAAAGGCATGGAAACAAGCTTGAACTTGTTTACCTGCGCGGCAATATCCTCATTCACATTCTCTTTTAAAAGACATTTATCGGCGGTCTTGGGCGGAGGCGCAGCCCGGCGGCCCGCCTGGGCCAATACTGTTCCCGGAAGAACCATTGCAAAGATAAGTGCCAACAGACAGCGTTCTGTTTTCATAGGCAAGATTTTAGCAGCCTGGATGCATTGAAGCATTCGTAAGAAAACCTACCACGGAGACACGGAAGGTGTGAAAAAACCAGGCGGTGAACTGAGTTCTTTATTGACAAAGGCAAGAGAACAAATAATCTCAGCGCATGGATGAAAACAAGACGCCTGATGCAGTGCCGCAG